>NZ_JCANQV010000362.1:0-5123 GCF_059553635.1 Candidatus Streptomyces philanthi | reverse complement strand
CCCGGCTCGGCGCCCTGACCGGCGCCCCCGTGACCCTGCTGACCGGGGACAACGCCCGCGCCGCCGCCCGCACGGCGCAGGACGCGGGCATCACCGACGTACGGGCCGGGCTGCTGCCGCAGGACAAGGTGGCGGCGGTGCGGGAGTGGCAGGAGGGCGGGGAGAGGGTGCTGGTGGTGGGCGACGGGGTGAACGACGCCCCGGCGCTGGCCGCGGCGGGCAGCGGGATCGCGATGGGCCGGGCCGGTTCCGGTCTGGCACTGGAGACGGCGGACACGGTGGTGGTGCGCGACGAGCTGGGGGCGGTGCCCGCGGTGGTGTCCCTGTCGCGGCGGGCGCGGCGCCTGGTGGTCCAGAACCTGTGCGTCGCCTCGGTGTGCATCACCGCGCTGGTCGTATGGGACCTGGCCGGGACGCTGCCGCTGCCGCTGGGCGTCCTGGGGCACGAGGGATCGACGGTGCTCGTCGGGCTCAACGGACTGCGGCTGCTGCGGACCGCGGCGTGGCGGCGGGCCGCAGCCGGATGACGCGGGGAGGGCCGGTAGCCCGCCGGCCGCCGGCCGCACCCCCGCGACGCACCGCGCCGGGAATCCCTTGACCTCAAGTTTGGTTGAGATCCTAGGTTGCTCGGTGTCGCCGGCCAGCCGCGGCGATCCCGTGACACACCGGCACCCTGGAGGCCGCCATGGACATGGAAGTCACCGCCTGGCACGCGTTGCACAGCACGATGACCGCGCAGCAGGGCAGACACCGTTTCTCCCGCTCCACGCTCCGCCGCATCCTGGCCTTCGCCCGCCCGCACCGGCGGCGCCTGGCCTGCTTCCTGGTCCTGAGCACCCTGACCGCGATGCTGGCGGTCGCCACCCCGCTGCTCGCCGGCCGGGTGGTGGACGCGATCGTGCACGGCGGCCCGGCGAGGGTCGTGGTCGTCCTGTCCGTACTGATCGCCCTGATCGCGGTCGCCGAGGCGGCGCTGGGCCTGCTGACCCGGTGGCTGTCGGCGAGCATCGGCGAAGGACTCATCCTGGACCTGCGCACCTCGGTCTACGACCACGTCCAGCGGATGCCCGTCGCCTTCTTCACCCGTACCCGCACCGGCGCCCTGGTCAGCCGGCTCAACAACGACGTGATCGGCGCCCAGCGGGCCTTCAGCGACACCCTCTCCGGCGTCGTCAGCAACATCGTGACGCTGCTGCTGACCCTGGTGGTGATGCTCGGCCTCTCCTGGCGGATCACCCTGGTCACCCTGGTCCTGCTGCCGGTGTTCGTGCTGCCCGCGCGGCGGGTCGGCGGGCGGCTGGCCGCGCTGCGGCGCGAGGGCGCCGACCACAACGCCGCGATGGGCACCCGGATGACCGAACGGTTCTCCGCCCCGGGCGCCACCCTCGTCAAGCTGATGGGCCGCCCCGCGCACGAGTCCGCCGAATTCGCCGACCGGGCGCGGCGGGTGCGGGACATCGGCGTGCGCTCCGCCATGGTGCAGACGTACTTCGTCACCGCCCTCACCCTGGTCTCCGCGCTCGCCCTGGCCGTGGTCTACGGGCTCGGCGGCTATCTGGCGCTCCAGGGCCAGTTGGAGGCCGGCGCGGTCGTCTCGCTCGCCCTGCTGCTCACCCGCCTCTACGCCCCGCTGACCGCGCTGTCCGGCGCGCACCTGGAGGTGATGAGTGCGCTGGTCAGCTTCGAGCGCGTCTTCGAGGTGCTGGACCTCACGCCGCTGATCTCCGAGAAGCCCGACGCGCGTGCGGTGCCCGACGGGCCGGTGTCGGTCGAGTTCGACTCCGTGCGCTTCGCCTACCCGTCCGCCGAGAAGGTCTCGCTCGCCTCCCTGGAGGAGGTCGCCGTCCTCGACACCCGCGGCGGCGAGGACGTCCTGCACGGCGTCTCCTTCCGGGCCGAGCCCGGCCGGATGGTCGCCCTCGTCGGCTCCTCCGGCGCCGGCAAGTCCACCATCGCGCAACTGCTGCCCCGCCTGTACGACACCGACTCCGGCGCGGTCCGGCTGTCCGGCGTCGACGTCCGCGACCTGACGGCGGCCTCCCTGCGCGACACCCTCGGCATGGTCACCCAGGACGGCCACCTCTTCCACGACACCGTCCGGGAGAACCTGCTGCTCGCCGCCCCGGAGGCGGACGACGAAGCCCTGTGGGACGCGCTGCGCCGGGCCCGTCTCGCGGAGCTGGTCGCCTCGCTGCCCGATGGCCTGGACACCGTCGTCGGCGAACGCGGCTACCGCCTGTCCGGGGGCGAGCGCCAGCGGCTGACGATCGCCCGGCTGCTGCTGGCCCGGCCGCGGGTCGTCATCCTGGACGAGGCCACCGCCCATCTGGACAACACCTCCGAGGCGGCGGTCCAGGAGGCCCTCGCCGAGGCGCTGGAGGGGCGGACCGCGGTGGTCATCGCCCACCGCCTGTCGACGGTACGGGCCGCCGACCTCATCCTCGTCGTCGAGAGCGGCCGGATCGTCGAACGCGGCACCCACGAAACCCTGCTCGCGGCGGACGGCCGCTACGCCGAGCTGTACCGGACGCAGTTCGCCGACGCGCCGGACGACCGGGGCACCGGCGAGGAGACCGCCCTGGTGCGCTGAAGCGGGCGGACGGGGCCCCGGCGGCGTACTCCCTCTGTCCTTGACCGGCCCGGCCGCGCACACTGGCCGTCCGGGACGTGACGGCGCGGCCCGGACGGAAGGAGCGGCCGATGCCCCCACCTCTCGCCGGGGAGAAGCGGTGGACGCCATGGGCGCGCGGGGCGGCCGCGCCGCTGTGCGGGGCACTGCCGTCCCTGGCGTTCCCCGCGCCGTCCCTGTGGTGGCTGGCGTACGCCGCGCTCGTCCCGTGGCTGCTGCTCCTGCGCGGCGCGCCGTCCGGGCGGCGGGCGGCGCTGGAGGGCTGGCTGGGCGGAACCGGCTTCCTGCTGGCCGTGCACCACTGGCTCCTGCCCGACCTGCATGTCTTCCTGTTCGTCGTCGCCCTGCTCCTCGGGGCGCTCTGGGCGCCGTGGGGGATGCTGGTCCGGGCGCTGCTGCCGGGGGCGCCGTCCGCCGGGCGGTGCGCCGCCGCGCTGGTGCTGGTGCCGTCGGGCTGGCTGATGACCGAACTGGTCCGCTCCTGGGAGTACCTGGGCGGCCCGTGGGGGCTGCTCGGGGCGAGCCAGTGGCAGGTGCCGCCCGCGCTGCGGCTGGCGTCCCTGGGCGGTGTGTGGCTGCTGAGCCTGCTGCTGGTCGCGGTGAACACCGCACTCGCCCTCCTGCTCGCCTGCCCCGCCGCCCGGCGGCCCGCCGCCGCGGGTCTCGCGCTCTGCGCGATGACCGGGGCCGCCGCCTGGTACGGGGCGCCCCTCCCCCGTCCCGCGGGCACGGTACGGGTCGCGGTCGTGCAGCCCGGCGTCACGGGCGGCCCGGCGGGACGGCTGGCCCGCAGCGAAAAGCTGACCCGGGCGCTGGCGGGCCGGGGCGTGCGTCTCGTCGTGTGGGGCGAGTCCGCCCTCACCCGCGATCCGGCGGACGACCCGGCGCTCTCCGCCCGGCTCGCCGCGCTCTCCCGCGCGGTCGGCGCCGATCTGCTGGTCAACGTCGACGCGCCCCGCACGGGCGGGCACGAGGTCCGCAAGAGCGCGGTCCTGGTGGGCCCGCGCGGGCCGAGCGGCCCCCGCTACGCCAAGATGCGGCTGGTGCCGTTCGGCGAGTTCATACCGGCCCGGCCGCTGCTGGGCTGGGCGACCCTGGTCGGGAAGGCCGCCCCCGCCGACATACGGCGCGGCACCCGCCCGGTGCTCGTCCCCGTACCGGCCGCGGACGGTCTGCGCGTCGGCCCGCTGATCTGCTTCGAGACGGCGTTCCCCGACATGAGCCGGCGCCTGGCGGGCGACGGCGCGCGGGTACTGGTCGCCCAGTCCTCCACCTCGTCGTTCCAGCACAGCTGGGCCCCGGAGCAGCACGCTTCCCTGGCCGCGCTGCGGGCCGCGGAGACCTGGCGGCCCATGGTGCACGCCACCCTCACGGGAACCAGCGCGGTGTACGGGCCCGACGGCGCCCCGGTCGGCGGGCGGCTGGGTACCGGCAGCAGCGCGGCGGCGGTCCGCGACGTCCCCCTGGCGTCCGGCACCAGCCCGTACACCCGGTTCGGTGACTGGCCGGTGACCGGGGCCCTGGTGGCGCTCGGGGCCTACGGGGCCGTCGCGGCGCGGCGCCGGTTCAGCCGGCCTGCGCGAGGGCGTCGCTGACCACGCGTTCGCACAGCTCATGGGTGCGCAGCGCGTCGGCGGCGGAGGGCCGGCGGCCGGCCCGGACGTCGTCCAGGAAGGCGAGGACGATCTGCTCGATGCCGCGCTGGCGGGCGACGGGCTCCCAGTCACCGCGACGCCGCACGGTCGGCTGCCCCTTGTGGTCGATGACCTCGGCGAGGTTGACGACCTGGCGCTTGGCGTCCCGGCCCGAGACGTCGAGGATCTCCTCGGCCGAGCCGCTGAGGCGGTTCATGGTGCCGAGGGCGGTGAACCCGTCGCCGGAGAGCTGGAGCACGACATGGTGCATCAGCCCGTCCCGCACCCGGGCGCGCACATCGATGTGGTCGATCTCCCCGGGGACCAGGAAGCGCAGGGTGTCGACGACGTGGATGAAGTCGTCCAGCACCATCGTGCGGGGGTCCTCGGGGAGGCCGGTGCGGTTCTTCTGGAGGAGGATCAGGTCGCGGGGGTGCTCCCGGCACCGGACGTAGCCGGGGGCGAAGCGGCGGTTGAAGCCGACGGTCAGTCCGACGCCGCGTTCCTCGGCGAGGGCCACCACCCGGGCGGAGGTGGCGAGGTCGTAGGAGAGCGGCTTGTCGACGTAGGTGGGTATGCCGGCCTCGATCAGGCGGGTGACGATCTCCGGGTGGACGGCCGTCGGGGCGTGTACGAACGCGGCGTCGAGGCCGGCGGCGAGCAGCGCGTCCAGGTCGGTGTGGCGCTGCCGGGCGGGCAGCCGGTGGGCGTCGGCGACCGCTTCGAGGGTGGCCGGGGTGCGGGTGTGCAGATGCAGTTCCACGCCGGGCCGGGTTCCCAGGACGGGAAGGTACGCCTTCCGGGCGATGTCGCCGAGTCCGATGCAGCCGACCTTCACGCGCGTTCCTCCTGATGTGCCG
>NZ_JCANQV010000361.1:0-5166 GCF_059553635.1 Candidatus Streptomyces philanthi | reverse complement strand
GGGGCGGGCGGCGCTGGCGGTGATGGCGCGCAGCGCGTCGAACCAGCCGGCGGCCAGTTCCCGGACGTCGTCGTGGTCGAGGAGGGCGGGGGCCCAGGTCCAGTGGGCGACGAGTTCGGGGCCGTCCGCCCCGTCGAAGGTGACCGCGTTGACGGCGAGGGGGTGGGCGAGCGGGAGGCCCGGGTCACCGGCGCCGAGCGTCGCGTCGTCCGCCCCGGCCCGTACGGGTGCCCACAGGGTGTCCTCCCGGGGCGCCACGATCCGGCCGAGGTAGTTGAAGGCGATCTGCGGGCCGGGCAGTGCCGCCAGTTCGTCCGCGGTGCCGGGGGCGAGGTGGCGCAGCAGCCCGTAGCCGAGTCCGTCGCCGGGGACGGCGCGCAGCTGGTTCCTGACGCGGGTGACGGACCGCGCGAGGTCGGTGCCGGCCTCGGTGATCTGCTCGGGGGCGAGGGCGCCGGGGTCGAGGCGGACGGGGTACATGCTGGTGAACCAGCCGACGGTGCGCGACAGGTCGGTGCCGCGGGCCAGGTGTTCGTGCCTGCCGTGGCCCTCGACCTCGACGGTCATCGGGCCGGGGGTGCCGCCGCGGCGGCGGTGCCAGGCGCTGAGCGCGGTCGCGAAGGCGGCCAGCAGGACGTCCTGGATGCCGGCGCCGAACGCGGAGGTGACCTGGCCGAGCAGCGGCGCGGTGTCCTCGGCGGGGAGGGTGAGCATCAGGTTCTCGGCGGTGCCCGCGACGTCGCGCAGCGGGCGGAGGTCACCGGGGACCAGGGGTTCGGTGGGGCTCAGGACCTCCTTCCAGTAGGGGAGTTCGGCGGCGCGGTGGGCGGTGCCCGCCTCGTGGGCGAGCAGGTCGGCCCAGCGGCGCAGCGAGGTGCCGACGGGGGCGAGCCGGGGGGTGCGGCACGCGGCCCGTGCCTCCCAGGCCTCGCGCAGGTCGGGCAGCAGGACGCGCCAGGACATGCCGTCGACGACGAGGTGGTGGAGGACGAGCAGCAGCCGGCCGGGGCGCTCCCCGGCGTCGAACCACACGGCCTGGAGCATCACTCCGGCGATCGGGTCCAGCCGGCCGGCGGCCTCGGCGTGCTCGCGGGCCACCAGTTCCCGCAGCGCGGCCTCGTCGAGCCCTTCGGCGGCGACGCGGCGGACGCCGGGCTGTGCGGAGGCGCCGCCGGGTTCCTTGGCGAGCAGGGACCAGCGGCCGTCGGGCAGCGAGGTGAGGCTGGTGCGCAGGGCGTCGTGGTGGTCGACGACCGCGGCGAGGGCGGCGTCGAGCCGGTCGGTGCCGGCGTGCGGCGGGACGAGGACGAGGGTGGACTGACTGAACCCGGCGACCGATCCGCCGAGTTTGCGCAGCCATTCGGTGATGGGGGTGGGGGCGACGGGGCCGGTGCCGATGTCGGCGACGGCGGGCAGGTCCCGGCCGCCGTCGCCCGCGGCGGCGGCCAGCGCGGCGACGGTGCGGTGGACGAAGACGTCCCGTACCGACAGGTGGAGGCCGGCCCTGCGGGCCTGGGCGACGATCTGGATGGCCTGGATGCTGTCGCCGCCCAGGTCGAAGAAGCTGACGTCGGCGGCGACCTGCGGCAGGCCGAGGACCTGCGCGAAGACGCCGCAGAGGGTCTCCTCGTCGGGGGTGGCGGCGGGCCGGGTGCCCTGGGGGGTGTGCAGGCCGGGGGCGGGCAGGGCACGGCGGTCGATCTTGCCGTTGGCGGTGAGCGGCAGGGTGTCCAGGGCCACCACGGCGGTCGGTACGAGGTGCTGGGGCAGGCGTTCGGCGAGGTGGTTGCGGACGGCGACGGGGTCGACGCGGGCGCCCTCGGCGGGGACGACATAGCCGACGAGGTGCTTGGTGCCGTGGTCGTCCTCGCGGACCGCGGCGACGGCGCGGGCCACGGCGGGGTGGGTGGCGAGCGCCGCCTCCACCTCGCCCGGTTCGACGCGGAAGCCGCGGATCTTTACCTGGTCGTCGACGCGGCCCAGGACCTCCAGGCGTCCGTCGGTGCGCCACCGCGCGAGGTCGCCGGTGCGGTACATGCGGGAGCCGGCCGCGCCGAAGGGGTTGGGCACGAAGCTCTCGCGGGTCAGTTCCGGCCGGCCGAGGTAGCCGCGGGCCAGGCCCGCGCCGGCGAGGTGCAGTTCGCCGACGGCGCCGGCGGGCAGCGGGTGCCCGGCGGCGTCCAGGACATACGCCTGGGTGTTGCGGACGGGCCGGCCGACGGTGGGCCGGGGTGTGTCGGCCATGCGGGCGCACACGGAGTCGACGGTGCACTCGGTGGGCCCGTAGAGGTTGTAGCCGCTGACGCCGGGCAGCTCGCGCAGGGCCTGCCACAGGGCGGTGTCGACGGGTTCGCCGCCGAGGGCCAGGATGCGGGGCCGGCGGGCGGGGTCCTCGAACAGTCCGGCGTCGAGGATCTCCCGGAGGTAGGACGGGGTCAGTTCCAGGAAGCCGACGCCGTGTTCGGCGACGTAGGCGGTGAGGGCGAACGGGTCGCGGCGGGTGTCGTCGTCGACGAGGTGGAGGGTGTGGCCCGCGACCATCCACAGCAGCGGGTCGAGGGAGGCGTCGAAGGCGAGGGCGCCGGTGAGGGCGGCGCTGATGCCGCGCTCCCCCGCCGCGGCGATGTCCCGTGCGTACAGGTCCTGGAAGTGGCTGTGGAAGAGGTTGGACAGGCCGCGGTTCTCGACGACGACGCCTTTGGGGCGGCCGGTGGAGCCGGAGGTGTACAGGACGTAGGCGGCGTGCGCCGGGTCCAGGTCGCGGTCGGCCGGGGGCCGGGGGTCCTGGCGTGCGGTGCGGTCGGCGCAGGCGGGGCCGTCGACGACGAGGACGGCGGGGCCGTCGAGGGTGTCGGGTACCGAAGCGGCGGTGTCCCGGGTGGTGAGCACCAGGGCGGGTGAGGCGTCCTGGAGCATGGCGGCGACGCGTTCGCGCGGGTAGTCGGGGTCGATGGGCAGGAAGGCGGCGCCGGTCTTGAGGACGGCGAGCAGCGCGACGGGCAGGTGGACGGAGCGGGGCAGGACGAGGGCGACGACGTCCTCGGGGCCGGTGCCGTCGGCGGCGAGGACGCGTGCCAGGCGGTTGGCGGCGGCGTCGAGCGCGCCGTAGGTGAGGGTGCCGTCGGCGGCGGTGACCGCGGTGGCGCCGGGGGTGCGGGCGGCCTGGGCCTCGAAGAGTTCGGCGAGGGTGTCCGGCGGGGTGGGCCGGGCGGTGTCGTTCCACGCGGTGAGCAGTTCGTGGCGTTCGGCGCCGGTGAGCAGGTCGGGTGCGGTGACCGGTGCGTCGGGGTCGGCGGCGACGGCGGCGAGGAAGCGGCGCAGGCGGCCGGTGAGGGCGTCGACGGTGCCGCGGTCGAAGACGTCGGTGTTGTACTCGACGGTGCCGTCGACGCCGGCGGGTGCCCCGGCCGTGGTGCGGCGTTCGGTGAAGGAGAGCACCAGGTCCATGCGGGCGGTGCCGGCGGTCGCGGGGACGATGCCGGTCCGCAGGCCGGGCAGGTCCAGGGCGGCGTCGGGCGTGTTCTGCCAGGCGACCATGGTCTGGAACAGCGGGTGGTAGGCCATCGAGCGGCTGGGGCGGAGCGAGTCCACCAGGAACTCGAAGGGAATGTCCTGGTGGGCGTAGGCGTCCAGGCTGCGTTCGCGGACCCGGCCGAGGAGTTCGCGGAAGGTGGGGGTGCCGGAGGTGTCCACGCGCAGGACGAGGGTGTTGACGAAGAAGCCGATGAGGTCCTCGGTGGCCTCGTCGGTACGGCCCGCGATGGTGGCGCCGATGGGAATGTCCTCGCCGCCGCCGAGGCGGCCGAGGACGGCGGCGAGCGCGGCGTGCACCACCATGAAGATGCTGGCGTCGCAGGAGCGGGCGAGTGCCGCGAGGTCGTCGTGGAGCCCGGCGTCCCAGGTGAAGGCGGTGTTGTCGCCCTGGCGGGTCGGCTCGGCGGGGTGCGGCCGGTCGGTGGGCAGGGCGATCCGCTCGGGCAGGTCCGCCAGTGCCTCGCGCCAGTAGGCGAGTTGACCGGCCCACAGGCCGGCGGGGTCGTTGAGGTCGCCGAGGAGGGCGCGCTGCCACAGGGTGTAGTCGGCGTACTGGACGGGCAGCGGCTCCCACCGCGGCGGCGTGCCCTCGCGGCGGGCGGTGTAGGCGGCGGTGAGGTCGCGGCCCAGCGGGGCGAGGGACCAGCCGTCGGCGGCGATGTGGTGGACGACGAGGACGAGGACGTGCTCGCGCGGTCCGAGGACGAGGAGTTCGGCGTGGACCGGGATCTCGCGGGTGAGGTCGAAGGTGTGCCGGGAGGCCGCGGCGACGGCGTCGTCGAGTCCGGCCTCGCCGACGGCGGTGACCGGCATCTCCGGGCGGGCGTCCTCGGGCGGCAGGATGTGCTGGCGCGGTACGCCGTCGGTGTCCGGGAAGACGGTGCGCAGCGATTCGTGGCGGGCGAGCAGGTCGCCGAGGGCGGCGTGCAGCGCGTCGGTGTCCAGGTCGCCGGTCAGCCGCAGCGCCATGGGGATGTTGTACGTCGCCGAGGGGCCCTCCATGTGGTGGAGGAACCACAGGCGCCGCTGGGCGAAGGACAGCGGGATGTGCGCGGGCCGCTCGGCCGGGCGCAGCGGCGGGCGGGTGGTGGTGGCGTCCTCGCGCAGGTGGTGGGCGAGGCCGGCCGGGGTGGGTGCCTGGAAGAGGGTGCGGACCTGGAGTTCGGTGGCGAACGCCGTGCGGATCTGGGAGATGAGGCGGGTGGCGAGCAGGGAGTGGCCGCCCAGCGCGAAGAAGCTGTCCTCGGCGCCGACCTCGGGGACGCCGAGGACCTTGGCGAACAGGTCGCACAGGGTGCGTTCGGTCGCGTCGCGCGGGGCGACGTAGGCGGAGGCCAGGTCGCGGCGGGCGTTCTCGGGGGCGGGCAGGGCCTTGCGGTCGACCTTGTTGTTGGGGGTCAGCGGCATCGCGTCGAGGAACACGAAGACGGACGGCAGCATGTAGGCGGGCAGTTCGGCGGCGAGGGCGGTGCGCAGGGCGGGGGCGTAGGCGCGTACGCGGCGGCGCTGGGCGCCGTTGACGTAGCGGGACCATTCCTGGGCGGGCGGCTCCTCGCGGCCGGGCCAGGCGGGCCGGGGGGTGCCGGGGTCGCGGCGGGCGACGAGGTCGAAGGTGCCGTGCCGGTCGTGCCG
>NZ_JCANQV010000360.1:0-5228 GCF_059553635.1 Candidatus Streptomyces philanthi | reverse complement strand
GGAGGTCGTCCAGCCCCGGTCCGGGGAACCGCCGGTGCGCCCCGGCGGCCACCCATACGGGCGGCCCGTCCGGCATCCGGTCCAGCTGCGCGGCGAGGGCCTGGAGCACGATGCGGGCCACGGCGGGGTCGCCCTCGACCGCGAGCGCGGCGGGTCCGCGCAGCCAGTCGACGAGGACGACGCCCGGCGCCCGCCGGTCCGTGCCGAGGACCAGCGGCAGCCGGGTCCCGGGCCGGGGGCCGCCGATCCGCGCGACCGGCGCGGCCCAGGTCCACTCCCCCGCCCCGTTCCCGGCGCCCGTGGCGGACGTGCCGGTCCAGGGGGCGGCGGGCCCGTCGGCACCGACCGGGTCACGACCGGCGACGACGACCTGGACGACGTCCCGGGCGGGCCCGAGGTGAACCGCCGCGGCGTAGCAGCCGGTTCCGCACTCCTGGTCGGCGTGGTCCAGGGCGGCCCGCGCGGTGTCGTAGCCCGCGGGGTCGGCGAAGAAGCGGTTCAGGACGCGCGCGGCGCGGCGGAGGCTCAGGTAGGCGCGCAGCGGCGCGGTGAACGCCCGGCCGGTCGTGCGCAGCTCCCACCTCACGCGCCGGCAGGCGCGGCGGAACCCGCCCAGCCTCCGGACGGTCCGGCCCGTCAACCAGCACAGCAGGACGACGGCGAGCAGGAAGCCGAGCAGAATCCACCAGGACGTACGGTCGGGCATCCCGAGCGCGAGCTGGTCCATCGGGCGGTCTGCGCGCGGGCCGCCGCCCCCTAGGAGGGCCCCGCTCACATGCGCCCCCGCGAGGGGACGACCGCGCGCTGCCGGGACGTGGCCGTGCCGGACGGTGTCCCCGATACGTGCGCGGTGTCGGGGCCGGAAGGGCCGAGCAGGTATGTGTACACCAGAACCTCTCGTGGGGAACGGGACAGTGGGGCGAGCAGGGCGACTACGCGTACGCGCCGGTGCTCGTGGGTCCGACCGTCGGCCTCCGACCGCTGCCCGGTGGGGCCCACGGGGCGAGCGCGGCCGGGACGGCTCCGGTCGACGGCGTTGCGGGCGACCCTGAACCTCCGGGGTGACGCCGGCTCCCGGCCGGGTTGCCCCTGGCGCGCCGTGCCGCGCTGCGGCCGGTCGCGCGCCTCAGGGGCTGCTGGCCGACGCCTTCGGCGCACCGCCGATCGCCGGGCAGGGCCTGGGTGACGTGGACCGGTAACGCTCGGCGGGGTGTCGTGACCAGGACGGTGACGCGTTCACCGGTGTCGGCGCGGGCGAGTTCCCCGGCGGGGCCTCGGGGCGATATGGCCGGTTCGGTCATCGCAGCGCTGCCTCGGTAAGGACTCGGGTGGGCCGTCGGTCCGTTCACCGGCCGGGTGGTTGGTCGTACCACCGGCCCCACATTAATCACGGGCCTCGGAGCTGGGCAAAAGTCCGGGTAATTCCCGGCACATACGAACCAAATGCAGCTATTGCTGCTTACTTCCCTACAGATGAGGCAGGTTGCGTCACATTTCCGACAGCGCAACGGGGCTGACGTATCGCCAATTCAGGCGAGCGAGCGGTGACGGCCGATGCCCGTGAGGTGTCCTCAGACGGAGACAGGCTCGAGAAGCGGCCACTGCGGACCCGTTCAGTGGCGCGACCTTGCCCGGAAAGCCAACGCACCGACCGCCGACACCGGGACATTCAGGACAGCAGCCCCACCGACACCAAGGCAGCAGCGGGCGACCCGCCCCGTCCTCAGTACCGCCCCGCCGCCACATCCGCCGTACAACGGGCCAGCAGTGCCCTCCCGTCCGGCACGAACGCCCTCTCCGGGTCGGCCAGTTGTTCCGTCAGCCGGTCCCAGGTCAGCCACCAGCCGTCGGCGACCTCCGACGGCTGGTGGACGATCGGGCCGTGCCGGGCGGGGTCGTAGACCGTCTCATAGGTGAAGGCCAGGTAGTTGGTGTGCGCGTCCGTGTACCAGTGCCGGGCGAGCGGACGCAGCGCACAGCCCCGCAGGCCCAGTTCCTCGGCGATCTCCCGGGCGCCGGGGGCCCGGTCGAGGCCGGTCAGCCGCCCCACCCCGCGCAACCGCGCGAACTGGCCCGCGATCACTCCGACCCCGCCCGCCGCCCCGGTCACTATCCGTAATGGTGTTCCGACCACTCCTCGATCCGGGATCACCCTCTTTCCACAGCCGCGCATGCCCCTCCTTCTTCCGCACAGTCGAACCCGCCCTCCGGGAATCGGCACGTGATCCGGGGAATCCCGCTCGCCGTCACACGCCCCGGGAAGATTCACACCCCTCACCGCGCAGTGAGGACCGAAAGGATTACCGCCCGAGGAAGACCGACGGGACGGCCGTCACCCTCCGTTCACCCGTGAGGCGCCTGACGGGTGACACCGCAAGTCGATTTCGGCCAATACGGCCTTGCCGGACGGATAACGGCCAGCACCTTCCGGCGACGGATTTCCCCGATCCGGGCTTTCGTTCACGTCGGCACCGGAACCGGCCCTGCCCTTTCGGGCACCGCAGTACCCCCGCATCTGCCCGCAAGGCCCTTTCGTTCCCCTTGCACGCGGCGGTACTGCTGGCTGTTGATTCCTGGAGAGGAGTGCCCTTGCACGCGCACGACAGACGCACGGACAAGACCACCGGCAGTGGTGGCCGTCAGGAGGGGGCGGGCCGGGGCGGCGCCCCACAGTCATCGGCCCGCGCACAGCTGCTGGCGCTCCAGCGCACGGCGGGGAACGCGGCCGTGGCACGGGCCGTCGAGGAACACCGCCGCACTCAGGGCGCGGACGCAGCCACCGACCGCCCCCTCCAGCGGTCAACGGCGCACGACGTCCTGCGGTCCCCCGGCCGCCCCCTGGACGCCCCGCTGCGCAGGGAGATGGAGGCGCGGCTCGGCGCCGACTTCGGCGACGTACGCGTGCACACGGACTCCCGCGCCCAGCGCTCGGCGGCGGAGATCGGGGCGCGCGCGTACACCTCCGGCAGCCATGTGGTCATCGGCGAGGGCGGCGCGGACAAGCACACCCTGGCCCACGAGCTGACGCACGTCGTCCAGCAGCGGCAGGGCCCCGTGGCCGGCACGGACAACGGCGACGGGCTGAAGGTCTCCGACCCCTCCGACCGGTTCGAGCGCGCGGCCGAGGCCAATGCCGTACGGGTGATGAGGGGGCCGGCTCCCGTACAGGCGGACGGGCCCGACGACGATGCCTCGGCCCCGGCGGCCGCCGACGCCGTGCAGCGGGCGGACACGGGCCGCCCCTCCGTGCGCCAAGGGGACCCACCGCCCTCGTGAAACCGGGGAACGGTTTTTGTGTTACGGTTCCAGGGTTGCAGTTGTGGTACCCATGAACCTATGTGCGCCTGACGGGAATGTTTCTCCTTCGGGCGCATTATTTGTTTTCCGGCATCTCCGGATGGGGCCTCTGCCTACAGAAGGAGATAAACATGGCACAGGGAACCGTGAAGTGGTTCAACGCCGAAAAGGGTTTCGGCTTCATCGAGCAGGACGGCGGCGGCCCCGACGTCTTCGCCCACTACTCGAACATCCAGTCCCAGGGCTTCCGTGAGCTCCAGGAGGGACAGCGCGTCTCCTTCGACGTCACGCAGGGCCAGAAGGGCCCGCAGGCGGAGAACATCATCCCCGCCTGATCGCCGGCGGCGTATCCGCTCACCGGGGTTCGCACCGTCATGGTGCGGGTCCCGGTTTGCGCTGTTTCAGGAAGGCTCACCATCGCATGGCCCGCAGGCCCCAGAAATCGAACCGGCGCACCTCGTCGCCCGCCCCGTCCGCATCGTCGCCCAGGGAATTCCGGCTGCCGGAAAACACGACGCCGGCACTTCCCGCCGTCGAGGAATTCGCCGCCCTGAACATGCCCGCAGGGCTGCTGCGCACCCTCACCGCGCAGGGCGTCACCGCCCCGTTCCCCATCCAGGCCGCCACGCTGCCCAACTCGCTCGCCGGCCGTGACCTGCTGGGACGGGGACGCACCGGCTCCGGGAAGACCCTCGCGTTCGGGCTGGCGCTGCTGGCCCGTACTGCCGGACTGCGGGCCGAGCCCAAGGCGCCCCTCGCCCTCGTGCTGGTGCCCACCCGTGAACTCGCACAGCAGGTGACGGACGCGCTGACGCCCTACGCCACGGCCGTGAACCTCCGGATGGCCACCGTCGTCGGCGGGCTGTCCCTCACCAAGCAGGCCGCCACGCTCCGGCGCGGCGCCGAGGTGCTCGTGGCGAGTCCCGGCAGACTCAACGACCTCGTGGAGCGCGGGGACTGCGTGCTCGGCAGCGTACGCACAACGGTGCTGGACGAAGCCGACCAGATGACCGACATGGGTTTCCTCCCGCAGGTCACCAAGCTGCTCCAGCAGGTGCGGCCCGACGGACAGCGCATGCTCTTCTCGGCCACCCTGGACGCCAATATCGACCGCCTGGTGCAGCGGTTCCTGACCGACCCGGTGGTGCACTCGGTGGACCCGTCCGCGGGAGCGGTGACCACCATGGAGCACCACGTGCTCCACGTCCCGGACGAAACCGACAAGAGGGCCGTCACCACGCGCATCGCGGCCCGTGACGGCCGGGTCATCCTCTTCCTCGACACGAAGAGGTCCGCCGACCGTCTCGCCAAGCGGCTCCTGGCCGTCGGTGTCCGTGCCGCCGCGCTGCACGGGGGCCGCACCCAGCCGCAGCGGAACCGCACCCTGGAGCAGTTCAAGAACGGCCAGGTCACCGCGCTGGTGGCGACGAACGTCGCGGCCCGGGGCATCCATATCGACAACCTCGACCTCGTCGTCAACGTCGATCCCCCCGGCGACCACAAGGACTATCTGCACCGGGGCGGCCGCACGGCACGCGCCGGCGGCACCGGCAGCGTGGTCACCCTGGTCCTGCCCGGCCAGAAACGGGACGTCACCCGGCTCATGTCGGACGCGGGCATCCGCCCCAGGACGGCACGCATCACGTCCAGCGACGCGCAACTGGCCGCCATCACCGGCGCCCGCGAGCCCTCCGGCGTTCCCGTCACCCTGGAGGCCGCCAAGCCGCCGGCAGCTCCCCGTCAGGACCGGAAGACCAGCACCGGGCCCGGCAGGCGATCCGGGCGCCGCCGCAAGAACGGCGGCGCGGCAGCGGGCACGGCCGCCGACGCGGGGAGCCAAGGCCCGAACCGCCGGGCCGCCGCCGGTTCCGCGGGAACCGGCAAGCCGTCCGCAGACAGCGGGCGCGGCTCTGCCCGCAGGACGGGGCCCG
>NZ_JCANQV010000359.1:0-5241 GCF_059553635.1 Candidatus Streptomyces philanthi | reverse complement strand
GTACACGCCCACCGCACGCGACCTCCCCGTCATCAGCCGTACCGACACCCTCATCGACCAGCCGGCCGCCGGCCTCCTCCCCGCGCCCGAGGCGGCGGGCTCCGACACGCCCGGCCCCGGGCCGCTCTACGTCGTCGGCGATGTGCACGGCTACCACGACGAACTGCGCGCCGCGCTCGCCGCGGAGGGGCTGATCGACGCCGAGGGCAACTGGGCGGCTGGCAACGCCCGGCTGTGGTTCCTCGGCGACTTCACCGACCGCGGCCCCGACGGCATCGGCGTGATCGACCTCGTCATGCAGCTGTCGGCCGAGGCCGCAGCGGCCGGCGGGTACTGCAAGGCCCTCATGGGCAACCACGAACTGCTGCTGCTCGGCGCCAAGCGGTTCGGCGACACGCCCGTGCAGTCGGGCGCCGGCACCGCCTCCTTCCAGGCGGCCTGGCTCCTCAACGGCGGCCAGAAGACCGACATGGACCGTCTCCAGGACCACCACCTCCAGTGGATGGCCCGGCTGGACGCCGTGATGGAGGAGGACGGACACTTGCTCGTCCACTCCGACACCACCGCCTACCTCGACTACGGCGACACGATCGAGGACGTCAACGACACCGTCCACGAGGTGCTGACCCGCAGCGAGGCCGACGAAGTGTGGGAACTGTTCCGCAAGTTCACCAAGCGCTTCGCCTTCCGCGACGAGGAGGCCGGCTCCCTGGCCGCCCGCGAACTCCTCGACGCCTACGGGGGCGAGCGCGTCGTCCACGGCCACAGCCCGATCCCGTACCTGCTCGGCGAGGTCGGCGCGGAGGACGGCGAGAGCGAGCCCGTCGCCGTCGAGGGACCGCACGTCTACGCCGACGGGCTGGCCATCGCGATGGACGGCGGCATCACCATGGCCGGCAAGCTGCTGGTGGCCCAACTCCCGCTGAACGGCTGAGGGTTCCCCGAAGGCGCTGACGCGAGCGGGCGGCCCCGGTCCGCGCCCGTTCGGACGGCGAGGCGGCGGTAGCCGAAGAGCCAGGCGATCGACCGTTCGATCTTCCAGCGGTGCCGACCGAGGCGTTCGCCGGACTTGATGCCGGGTCGCGCGATGCGCGCGACGAGCCCGCGCTCGCGCAGCCAGGCCAAGAGCTCGGCGGAGAAGTACGCCTTGTCCGCGCGGAGTTTGACGGGTCGGCGCCGCCGTGGTCCCCGGCGGGACCGGACGGCGGGTATGCCGCGGACGAGCGGCTTGAGGGCGAGGCTGTCGTGCATGTTCGCGCCGGACACGGCGACGGCGAGCGGGATGCCCTGGGCATCGGACAGCACGTGCAGCTTGCTGCCCTTCTTGCCGCGATCGACCGGGTTCGGCCCGGTCAGCGATCCCCCCTTTTGGCGCGAACGGAGGCCGCGTCGACGATCGCCGAGGTCCAGTCCACCTCGCCCCGGGCCCCGAGTTCGTCCAGCACCGCCCGGTGCAGCCGACGCCACAGGCCGGCCTCGGTCCATACCGTGAAGCGGCGATGCGCGGTGGCGGGCGACGTGCCGAACGTCGGCGGCAGATGCCGCCAGGCACAGCCGCTGGTCAGCACGTACACCACTGCCGTGAACACGGCCCACTCGTCACACGGAGCGGTCCCACCACCTTGCGGACGAGCGGCGAACGACGGCAGCAACGGGGTGACCAGCTCCCAGAGCTCATCAGGAACCAGACGCTTCGACAGATCAGCACCCACGACCGGCATCATGCCGAACGAACATCAAGCCACGTGAGACAACCTCTAAATTCTCGAACGCAATACGAAAGTTCTAATTTCCATCACTCGCGGAACTGTCACAGGAACACGACGCCGCCTCGGTGCACTCTGTGACTGCCCGGCCTGCGCTTGAAGGGTCTCCCATCGAACGGGCCTGCGGCTCTCTTCATGAGGCCGCAGGCCCGTTCGATGGTTCCAGGTCAGTCGGCCAGCGGAAGGTAGACGCGATTGCCGGAAGCCGCGAACTCCTTCGACTTCTCCAGCATCCCGGCCTCGATCTCCTCCGGCGTGGCGTCCGGGACGCCGCCGAACTGCTCTGTGATGCTTCTGCTGATCTTCATCGAACAGAACTTCGGCCCGCACATCGAGCAGAAGTGGGCGGTCTTCGCCGGCTCCGCGGGCAGGGTCGCGTCGTGGAAGGCGCGGGCCGTCTCCGGGTCGAGGGCCAGGTTGAACTGGTCCTCCCAGCGGAACTCGAAGCGGGCGTCGGAGAGCGCGTCGTCCCAGTCCTGGGCGCCCGGGTGGCCCTTGGCGAGGTCCGCCGCATGGGCCGCGATCTTGTACGTGATGACGCCGGTCTTGACGTCGTCACGGTCCGGGAGGCCCAGGTGCTCCTTGGGGGTGACGTAGCAGAGCATCGCGGTGCCCCACCAGGCGATCATCGCCGCGCCGATGCCGGAGGTGATGTGGTCGTAGGCGGGGGCGACGTCGGTGGTGAGCGGGCCGAGCGTGTAGAACGGGGCCTCCTCGCAGATCTCCTGCTGGAGGTCGATGTTCTCCTTGATCTTGTGCATGGGGACGTGCCCGGGGCCCTCGATCATCGTCTGGACGCCGTGCCGCTTGGCGACGGTGTTCAGCTCACCGAGCGTCCGCAACTCCGCGAACTGCGCCTCGTCGTTGGCGTCCGCGATACAGCCGGGGCGCAGTCCGTCGCCGAGGGAGTAGGTGACGTCGTAGGCGGCGAGGATCTCGCAGAGCTCCTCGAAGTGCTCGTAGAGGAAGGACTCCTTGTGGTGCGCCAGGCACCAGGCGGCCATGATCGAGCCGCCGCGGGAGACGATGCCGGTCTTGCGCCGGGCGGTCAGCGGGACGTAGCGCAGCAGCACGCCGGCGTGGACGGTCATGTAGTCGACGCCCTGCTCGGCCTGCTCGATGACGGTGTCCTTGTAGATCTCCCAGGTCAGTTCCTCGGCCTTGCCGTCGACCTTCTCCAGTGCCTGGTAGAGGGGGACGGTGCCGATGGGGACGGGGGAGTTGCGGAGCACCCACTCGCGGGTGGTGTGGATGTTGCGGCCGGTGGACAGGTCCATCACCGTGTCGGCGCCCCAGCGGGTGGCCCAGGTCATCTTCTCGACCTCCTCCTCGATGGAGGAGGTGACCGCGGAGTTGCCGATGTTGGCGTTGACCTTCACCAGGAAGTTCTTGCCGATGATCATCGGCTCGCTCTCCGGGTGGTTCACATTGGCGGGGAGCACGGCCCGGCCCGCCGCGATCTCGTCGCGGACGAACTCCGGGCTGCGCCCCTCGCGCAGCGCCACGTATTCCATCTCGGAGGTGATCTCGCCCCGTCGCGCGTACGCGAGTTGGGTGACGGCACCGTCGCGGCCGCGACGCGGCTGGCGGGGGCGGCCGGGGAAGACCGCGTCGAGGTTGCGCAGCCCGCCGCGCGGCGAGGTGTGCTTGAGGCCGTCGTCCTCCGGGCGGATCGGGCGGCCCGGGTACTCCTCGGTGTCGCCGCGTCCGATGATCCAGTTCTCGCGCAGCGGGGCGAGTCCGCGGCGGACGTCGGTGTCGATGTTCGGGTCGGTGTACGGGCCCGACGTGTCGTAGAGCGTCACGTCCTTGCCGTTGGTCAGATGCACCCGGCGGACCGGTACCCGCAGGTCGGGGCGCGATCCGGTGAGGTAGCCCTTGTGCCAGCCGATCTCCGTGACGGAGCTGGGCCCACCGTTTTCGGGCGTGCGTGCATCCTGCAGAGTCATTGAGACCCACTCCCTACGCCGGCATTACCCGGTAACAGGTTCGGCGGTCGACGCAGCGGTTCCCGTAGGTCCTACAGGGGTCAGCGCCCTCTCAGCCCGGTGCTCCAAGCTCCCGCGATTGCAAAGGTGGCACCACGGTAGCGGCCGGTGCGCCGCGGTGAACAGGGGGCCCGTGACTTCTTGCGATGATCGGGCGGTGACCAGCACCGAGTCCTCCCCGCCCACGCGGGCCCCCGGCCACGGCCATTCCCACGCCCATGGCCACGGCCCCGCGGCGCCCGTCTCCCGGCATCTGCGGACGGTGATCGCCGCGGTGCTGATCCCGTTCGCCGCCGCGGTGGTGGCGGGGCTGGTGGTGCTGTGGCCGGGTGGCGCGCCGTCCCACCCACCGTCAGGAGTGGGCTTCGACCAGCCGACCGAGAAGGCCCGGGTGACAAAGGTGGAGCGGGTCGACTGCGCCGCCGTGCACGCCGAGCCGCAGCAGCGGCCGGGCGCGCCCCCGGGGAGCCCGGCGGGCGGCGGCGCGGCCGCGAAGGGCACGGGGTGCGAGCGGGCGACGGTCGAGGTGACGACGGGCCAGAACGCCAGGCGGACCTTCGAGGCGGTGGTGACGCCGGACGCGCTGCGGCGCTACACCGAGGGCCAGGAGGTGGTCGTCACCTACTCCCCCAAGGCGCCGAGGGATCTCCAGTACGCGGTGAGCGATGTGGACCGGACGGTGCCGTTGTGGGTGCTGGCGGCCGTGTTCGCGGGCGCGGTGGTGGTCGTGGGGCGGCTGCGCGGGGTGCTGGCGCTGGTCGCGTTGGCGGTGAGTTTCGGGGTGCTGACGCTGTTCATCCTGCCGGCGGTGCTCCAGGGATCGGACCCGCTGCTGGTGGCGGTGGTCGGCGGCAGCGCGATCATGCTCATCGCGCTGTACCTGTGCCACGGGGTGACGGCGCGGACGTCGGTGGCGGTGCTCGGCACGCTGGCGTCGCTGCTGCTGATCGGGCTGCTGGGCTCGGTGTTCCTCGACTGGGCACTGCTGACGGGCAATACGGACGACACGACGGGGCTGGTGCACAGCCTCTACCCGGGCATCGAGATCCGGGGGCTGCTGCTCGCGGGGATCATCATCGGTTCGCTGGGGGTGCTCGACGACGTGACGGTGACGCAGACCGCGGCGGTGTGGGAGCTGAAGGAGGCCGATCCGCAGGCGGGTTGGCGGGCGCTGTACCGGGCGGCGATGCGCATCGGGCGGGACCACATCGCGTCCGTCGTCAACACCCTGGTGATGGCCTACGCGGGCGCGGCGCTGCCGTTGCTGCTGCTGTTCTCGATCGCGCGCAGCGGCATCGGCGCGGTCGCGTCGAGCGAGGTGGTCGCGGAGGAGATCGTCCGCACGCTGGTGGGCAGCATCGGTCTGGTGGCGTCGGTACCGCTCACGACGCTGCTGGCGGCGCTGGTGGTGGCGGCGGACCGGGGTACGTCCGGGGGCCGTCCGGGACGGCGGCGGGGGCTGCGGGGAAGTGGCGCACGGGGGACGC
>NZ_JCANQV010000358.1:0-5282 GCF_059553635.1 Candidatus Streptomyces philanthi | reverse complement strand
GCGGCCCCGACGCCCCCGCCGCCAAGGAGTTCGCCGAGGACCTGCGCGCCCTCTCCGGCGACCTCGCCGCCCGCCACCGGCTCGTCACGGCCTGGCTCGGCGCCTACGCCGACGACCGCGGCGCCCCGCACGACGACCTCCCCGAGGCCGCCGCCATCGAGGTGTGCGGGCCGGACCTGCCCCGCCGCGAGATCACCGCGCCCGTCACCGCCACCGCCGAAGGACTTCTCGGCAGCCACCCCCGGATCACCGACGGCACCCTCCCGCTGCGCCTCGACGAGCTCCTCGCCCGCACCGCCGCCTTCCGCACCGCCCGCGTCCCCGCCCACCGCGCCGGCACCCGCCGCCGCGCCGCACTCCTCGACACCGAACGCCGCCGGCTGCGCCTGGACGCCTGCCGCCCCCAGGTCATGCCCGCCTTCGTCCGCAACCGCCTCATCGACGAGGTCTACCTGCCCCTCGTCGGCGACAACCTCGCCAAGCAGCTCGGCACCACCGGCGACACCCGGCGCACCGACAGCCAGGGCCTGCTGCTGCTCCTGTCCCCGCCCGGCTACGGCAAGACGACGCTGCTGGAGTACGTCGCCGACCGGCTCGGCCTCGCCCTGGTCACCGTCTCGGGACCGGCCCTCGGCCGGCACACCACCTCCCTCGACCCGGCGGCCGCCCCCGACGCCGCCGCCCGCCGCGAGGTCGAGAAGATCTCCTTCGCCCTGGAGATGGGCAGCAACGTCCTGCTGCACCTCGACGACATCCAGCACACCTCTCCCGAACTCCTCCAGAAGTTCGTCCCGCTGTGCGACGCCCAGCGCCGCATGGACGGCGTCCGCGACGGCGAGGCCCGCACCCACGACCTGCGCGGCAAACGCTTCGCCGTGTGCATGTCCGGCAACCCGTACACCGAGTCCGGGCAGCGCTTCCGGCTGCCGGACATGCTCGCCAACCGGGCCGACGTGTGGAACCTCGGCGAGGTCCTGGCCGGCAAGGAGGACCTCTTCGCGCTCTCCCACATCGAGAACGCCCTCACCGCCAACCCGGTCCTCGCCCCCCTCGCCTCCCGCGACCGCGCCGACACCGCCCTCCTCGTCCGCCTCGCCCAGGGCGACACCACCGCCCGCGCCGACGACCTCACCCACGGCTACGCGCCCGCCGAACTCGAACAGATCCTCGCGGTCCTGCGCGCCCTGCTGCGGGTGCGCGCCACCGTCCTCGCCGTCAACCGCGCCTACATCGACTCCGCGGGCCGCTCCGACGCCACCCGCACCGAGCCGCCCTTCCAGCTCCAGGGCTCCTACCGCAACACCAACAAGCTCGCCGCCCGCCTCGTCCCCGTGATGAACGACACGGAGATCGAGGCACTGATCGACGACCACTACCGCGCCGAGGCCCGCACGCTGACCAGCGGCACCGAGGCCAACCTCCTCAAACTCGCCGAGATCCGCGGCCGCCTCACCGAGGACGAGGCACGCCGCTGGCAGGAGGTGAAGGCGGCCTGGCGCGCCCGCTGAGCGAGGGGTGGGCGATGTCACAGCCCCGTCGGGCCCCCGGGGACACCGTCCGGCACAAGGGCCGCAGGGGCCCCGCGGCGGGCCCGTTCCCCGGCGCAGGGACCCTCCCGGACGGCCCCTGCGCCGCCCGGGAACCGCCCTACGGCGGGTGGGCGGCGGCCTTGACGAAGGCTTAGCATCCTCTCCGTGTCCAAACTGACCGACGTGCCCAAACGCATCCTCATCGGGCGCGCACTGCGCAGCGACAAGCTCGGCGAGACCCTTCTCCCCAAGCGCATCGCACTCCCCGTCTTCGCCTCCGACCCGCTCTCCTCCGTGGCCTACGCCCCGGGCGAGGTGCTGATCGTGCTGTCGGTCGCGGGGGCCTCGGCGTACAGCTTCAGTCCGTGGATCGCCGCCGCGGTCGTGGTGCTGATGTTCACGGTGGTCGCGTCCTACCGGCAGAATGTGCACGCCTACCCGAGCGGCGGCGGCGACTACGAGGTCGCCACCACCAACCTCGGCCCCCGGGCCGGACTGACCGTCGCCAGCGCACTGCTCGTCGACTACGTCCTGACCGTCGCCGTGTCGATCTCCTCCGGCGTCGAGAACCTCGGCTCCGCGATCCCCTTCGTCGTCGAGCACAAGACGTTCTGCGCCGTCGGCATCATCGTGCTGCTGACCCTGATGAACCTGCGCGGCGTCAAGGAGTCCGGCAAACTCTTCGCCATCCCCACCTACGTCTTCGTCACCGGCGTCTTCGTCATGATCCTCTGGGGCGCGTTCCGCGGCCTGGTCCTCGGCCACGCCATGGAGGCCCCCACCGCCGGCCTGACCGTACGCGCCGAGCACGGCGGCATCGCCGGTATCGCACTGGTCTTCCTGCTGCTGCGCGCCTTCTCCTCCGGCTGCGCCGCGCTCACCGGCGTCGAGGCGATCAGCAACGGCGTCCCCGCCTTCCGCAAGCCCAAGTCGAGGAACGCCGCGACCACCCTCGCCCTCATGGGCGGCCTGGCCGTCGTCATGTTCTGCGGCATCATCGCGCTGGCCATGGCCACCGACGTCAAGATGGCCGAGAACCCGGCCAAGGACCTGCTGCGCCACGGCGCCCCCGTCGGCCCCGGTTTCACCCAGGACCCGGTGATCTCCCAGGTCGCCGCCGCGGTCTTCGGCAGCGGCTCGTTCCTCTTCGTGGTCCTCGCCGCCGCCACCGCCCTGGTCCTCTTCCTCGCCGCGAACACCGCCTACAACGGCTTCCCGCTGCTCGGCTCGATCCTCGCCCAGGACCGCTACCTGCCCCGCCAGCTGCACACCCGCGGCGACCGGCTGGCGTTCTCCAACGGCATCGTCCTGCTGGCCGGCGCCGCCGCCGTCCTCGTCTACCTCTACGGCGCCGACTCCACCCGCCTGATCCAGCTCTACATCGTCGGCGTCTTCGTCTCCTTCACGCTCAGCCAGATCGGCATGGTCCGCCACTGGAACCGCCACCTGGCCGCCGAGAAGTCCTCCGCGGCCCGCCGCCGGATGCACCGCTCCCGCGCCATCAACGCGTTCGGCGCCACCCTCACCGGCCTGGTCCTCATCGTCGTCCTGCTGACGAAGTTCACCCACGGCGCCTGGGTCGCCGTCCTCGGCATGGTCATCTTCTACGTCACCATGACCGCGATCCGCCGCCACTACGACCGGGTCGCCGAGGAGATCGCTCCCGAGGACACCCCCGACGAGACCGTCCGCCCTTCCCGGGTGCACTCCATCGTCCTGGTCTCCAAGGTGCACAAGCCCACCCTGCGCGCCCTGAACTACGCCAAGCTGATGCGCTCGGGCACCCTGGAGGCGGTCAGCGTCGACGTCGACCACGCCGACACCAAGGCCCTGCGCTCCGAGTGGGAGCGCCGCGGCATCGACGTCCCCCTCAAGGTCCTCGCCTCCCCCTACCGCGAGATCACCCGCCCGTTCATCGACTACGTCAAGTCGCTGCGCCGGGAGAGCCCGCGCGACGCCGTCTCCGTCTACATCCCCGAGTACGTCGTCGGCCACTGGTACGAGCACCTGCTGCACAACCAGAGCGCCCTGCGCCTCAAGGGCCGGCTGCTGTTCACCCCCGGGGTGATGGTGACGTCCGTGCCCTGGCAGCTCGACTCCTCCGAGGCCGCGAAGAAGCGCGCCCGGCGCCGCGCGGAGTGGAGCGCCCCCGGCGCGGTGCGCCGCGGCCCGGTCGCCCCGCCCGGCAAGGAGAAGGCGGCCACGCGGAAGTGACCGCGGCGCCGGGCACGGCACGGGGCGACGTAGACTCGAAGGCTGTCGTCCCGCCGTACCCGGCCGCCGCGCCGCCACCCCCAGGAGTCCCGCCGCCGTGCAGACAGAACCGAAGAAGTCGCTGGTCGGCACCGAGTACGAGGTCGAGGTCGGCCCGGTCGCGCACGGTGGCCACTGCATCGCCCGCACCGACGCCGGCCAGGTCCTCTTCGTCCGGCACACCCTTCCCGGCGAACGCGTCGTCGCCCGCGTCACCGACGGCGAGGAGGGCGCCCGCTTCCTGCGCGCCGACGCCGTGGAGATCCTCACCCCCGCCAAGGACCGGGTCCCGGCCCCCTGCCCCTTCTCGGGCCCCGGCCGCTGCGGCGGCTGCGACTGGCAGCACGCCGCCCCCGGCGCCCAGCGCCGCCTCAAGGCCGCGGTGATCACCGAGCAGCTGGCCCGCCTCGCCGGACTGACGCCCGAGGAAGCCGGCTGGGACGGCACCGTCGCCCCGGCACCCGGCGACAAGGTCGCCAAGGGCGAGGTCCCCGCCTGGCGCACCCGCGTCCAGTACGCCGTCGACGAGCAGGGCCGCGCCGGTCTGCGCAAGCACCGCTCCCACGACGTCGAACCGGTCACCCACTGCATGATCGCCGCCCCCGGCGTCACCGAACTCGGCATCGAGCGGCGCGAGTGGCCGCAGATCGCCACCGTCGAGGCCATCGCCGCCACCGGCTCCCACGACCGCCAGGTCGTCCTCACCCCCCGGCCCGGCGGCCGCCTCCCGATCGTCGAACTCGACAAGCCGGTCTCCGTACTGCGCGTCGGCGAGAAGGACGGCGCCGTCCACCGCGTCCACGGCCGCCCCTTCGTCCGCGAACGCGCCGTGGGCCGCACCTGGCGCGTCGGCAACGGCGGTTTCTGGCAGGTCCACCCGATGGCGGCGGACGTCCTCGTCGAGGCCGTCATGCGCGGCCTGATGCCCAAGAAGGGCGACACCGCCCTCGACCTCTACTGCGGCGTCGGCCTCTTCGCCGGCGCACTCGCGGAACGCGTCGGCGACAAGGGCGCCGTCCTCGGCATCGAATCCGGCAAGCGCGCCGCCGAGGACGCCCGCCACAACCTCGCCGACCTCGACCGCGTCCGCATCGAACACGGCAAGGTCGAGCAGATCCTCCCGCGCACCGGCATCACCGAGACCGACCTCATCGTCCTCGACCCGCCCCGCGCCGGCGCCGGCAAGAAAACCGTCACCCATCTCGCCTCCCTCACCCCCCGCCGCATCGCCTACGTAGCCTGCGACCCGGCCGCCCTTGCCCGAGACCTCAAGTACTTCCACGACGCCGGCTACACCCCTCGGCGTCTCCAGGCGTTCGACCTGTTCCCGATGACCCATCATGTGGAGTGCGTGGCGATCCTGGAGAAGGCCGCGAAGGGCTCCTGACCTGCGGCTTACGAAGTGACGGGCATCCGGTGGCCTGACGGTCCGGGTGCCCGCGTCCTTGAGGGCGTGTCCCCGATTCGTGCTGTGGACGGGGGATCGTGTAGGTTTCTCGG
>NZ_JCANQV010000357.1:0-5313 GCF_059553635.1 Candidatus Streptomyces philanthi | reverse complement strand
CGGCCCGTTCCCCGGCGGGTGCGGGCCGTTCCGGCAGCGGGTCCATCAGCGGGTCGGCGAGCTGCCCCACGGCCGCTTCGAAGACGGCGTCGTCGCTGTACGGGTCCTCCGGCGGTTCGGGTTCCCCCGCCGGTGGCTCGTGCGGTGCGGACTGCCGTCCCTCGCGCTCGGGGCGCAGGGCGGTCACGCGCCGGCCTTGCCGACCACCGGGGCAAGGCCCGTCGAGCGCTCCACCGCTTCCTCGTCGCCGCACTCCGCCAGCCAGTTGGCGAGCATCCTGTGGCCCCATTCGGTCAGTACCGACTCCGGGTGGAACTGCACGCCCTCGACGGGCAGTTCACGGTGGCGCAGGCCCATGGGGATGCCGTTCTCCGTCCACGCGGTGACGGCCAGTTCGGCGGGGAGGGTGTCCCGCTCGACGGCCAGCGAGTGGTAGCGGGTGGCGGTGAAGGGCGAGGGCAGGCCCTGGAAGACACCGGCGCCCTCGTGCGTGACCAGCGAGGTCTTGCCGTGCAGCAGCTCGGGGGCCCGGTCGACCACCCCGCCGTAGGCGACCGCCATCGACTGCATCCCCAGGCAGACGCCGAACACCGGGACGCCGGTCGCGGCGCAGTGCCGGACCATCTCGACGCAGACACCGGCCTGTTCGGGCGTCCCGGGGCCGGGGGAGAGCAGCACCCCGTCGAACCCGTCCTGCGCGTGGCGGGGCGCGACCTCGTCGTTGCGCAGCACCTCGCACTCGGCACCGAGCTGGTAGAGGTACTGGACGAGGTTGAAGACGAAGCTGTCGTAGTTGTCGACCACGAGAACGCGTGCGCTCACCGGGCTGCCGTCCCTTCATCCACCGTGACGTCGTTGAACGGGAGCAGCGGCTCCGCCCACGGAAAGACGTACTGGAAGAGCACGAAGACGATCGCCAGCACCAGCACGAGCGAAATCAGTGCCTTCACCCATGTGTTGCCCGGCAGATGCCGCCAGATCCAGCCGTACATGCTGTCGCTGCCCCTGTTTGCCGATGACGCTGTCGTGTGCTCCACCAGACTACGGGGCGGGGGCGCCCGTCGGTGGTCAGCCGGACAAAGCCGGGGGCCTTCCCCGGGACACCGGGCGGGTGGCGTCCAGATGCGCCCAGGCGATCAGGCGGTGGCTGTGACCCCACTCCGGTTCGCAGGTGGTCAGGGTCAGATAGCGGCCGGGCCCGTGGAAGCCTGACTTCTCCGGGACGGGGTCGATGACGCCGATGTCGGTGGGGACGGTCGTATAGGGGCGGTTGTCGACGCGGTAGGTGAACCAGGTGGTGCCGTCGGTCAGCACCACGGCGTCGCCTGGCCGCAGCCGGGGGAAGTCCTTGAAGGGGTCGCCGTAGGTGCGGCGGTGGCCGGCGACGGCGAAGTTGCCGGTCGCGCCGAGCCGGGCGGTGCCGGGGTAGTGGCCCAGTCCGCGGCGGAGGACGCCGGTGCCGGTGCCCTCCAGGACGGGCTTGGCCCAGTCCGCGCCGAACCGGGGCACGTACATGACGGCGAAGGCGCGGCCGTTCCGGTAGGGGCGCGGGGGAGGCGGGGCGGCGCGGTCCACCGCCCACTGCTGCCTCAGGGAGCCGATCTCCCCGTCCATCGCACTGTCGGCCCGGACGCCGGTCCAGAAAAGCAGATGGACCACGAAGAGCACGATCACCGTCCCCGTGGTGACGCAGATCTCGCTGGCCGTCCGGACGATCCACCGCACCGTCATACCGGCCCCGCCCCTCCCCGCCGCTCCCCGGCGGGCGGGTCACGGCTGCACAGGCTGTGCGTAGTGGAGTTCCACTGTGCCGGAGTAGCCGGGAAGCGTCACCGTCCCGTGCTGCTCGACCTTCCAGCCGAGGCCGTAGGCGGTCACGTACTGCTGGTAGTTCTGGAGGGCGGGGGAGGCACCCAGCGCCCGGTTGAGGGTGTCCCGGTCGCCTACGGCGGTGATCTTGTACGGGGGCGAGTAGACACGGCCCTGGAGGATCAGGGTGTTGCCGACGCAGCGCACCGCACTGGTGGAGATCAGCCGCTGGTCCATGACGCGGATGCCCTTGGCCCCGCCCTGCCACAGGGCGTTGACGACGGCCTGGAGGTCCTGCTGGTGGATCACCAGGTCGTTGGGCTGCGGCTCGGGCACGCCGGGGATCTTGGCGGTGGCGTTGGGCGGGGCGTCGGTGAGGGTGACGGTCAGGCCCTGGCCGGAGAGCTTCTCGGTGCCGGCGTGCTTCTCCAGCGCCTTGAGCCGGGCGTCCTCGGCACTGCCGCCCTTGTCGCGCCGGGTGAGGGTGTCGACCTCTCCGCGCAGGACGGCGTTGCGTTCGTCCTGGACGCCGTTCTTGCGGCTGCGCTCCTGGATGAGGTCGGAGAGCCGGAGCATGGAGTCGTCCGAGCGCAGGTCCGTGCCGCGTGCGGTGTCGAAGCTCAGCCAGAACATCAGCCCGGCGAGGGCGAAGACCGCGAGAGTGAGCAGGCGGACCGGTCGGAGGCGGGGACGGGCGCGGCCGGGGGTGTCAGCGGAAGTGCTCAACGTACCCTTGCTCCTTACGACGCCGCGGAAGCACTACGCTAACGGACGCCCGGAAAGGGAGCCGCTGCCCCGTTGCTTCCCGGCCCGGCACCGATTCCGTACGCCCCCCGCGCGGTCACGCAGCGCATCGACAGGAGAGTTCCTCGTGCCGAAGTCACGGATCCGCAAGAAGGACGACTACACCCCGCCGCCCGCGAAGGCCACGAACCTGAAGATGAACGCGGGCCGTGGCTGGGTCGCGCCGCTGATGCTGGCGATGTTCCTGATCGGCCTGGTGTGGATCGTGTTGTACTACGTGACCGAGGGCGATCTGCCGATCAAGTCCATGGGCAGCTGGAACATCGTGTGCGGCTTCGGCTTCATCGCAGTGGGGTTCGGCGTCTCCACCCAGTGGAAGTAGCCTCCGCCGCGCCGGTCGTCCACACGGTTATCCACAGCGGGGGAAAACTTCTGAAGATCTGTGGATAACTTCCCGGGAGGTTGACGCCGGTGTGACCGGCCGAGCCCCGTACGGACCGCCCGTCCCCCGCCCTTCCTGCGAAAACGCGCTCCGGCGCGGACTGTGGCAAGAGTTCCGCACCCGGTGCACAAGATCCGCCACGCACTGTGGACAACGCCCCCGGCGGCACGCGCCAGGGGGCCGTCCCCGGTTGTGCACAGCCCTCAGCCCACGAGCTGGACGGTCCGCACCACCACCACGGCGATGATCGCGAGCAGGGCCACCGCACAGGTCGCGCCGTGCACCAGCGTGCGCTTCCCGCGGGGCGCGTGCACCATCCCGTACGCCACCGCCGCGCCGACCACCAGTCCGCCGACATGGGCCTGCCAGGCGATGTTCGGCCACAGGAACGTGAAAACCAGGTTGAGCGCGAGCAGGATCAGCACGGGCTTCATGTCGTACCGCATCCGGCGCAGCAGTACCGCGGTGGCGCCCAGCAGGCCGAAGACCGCGCCGGAGGCGCCGAGGGACGGCTGGTTCTGCGCGGCGAGGAGGTACGACAGGGCACTGCCACCCAGGCCGGCGAGCATGTACAGCGCGATGTAGCGCAGCCGACCGAGCGCCGCCTCCAGGGGCGGTCCCAGCCACCACAGCGACAACATGTTGAACGCGATGTGCGGGATCTGCTGGTGCAGGAACATCGCCGTGACCAGGCGGTACCACTCGCCCTCGGCGACGCCGACCCGTGCGTACCGGGACGGGTCGAAGGCGAGCCCGATCATGTCGAGCCTGCCGATCAGCCCGCCGTCGGCGAGGACGGCGAGGAAGACCGCGAGGTTGATCCCGATGAGGATCTTGGTCACCAGCCGGGGGTCGGCGGTGACGGTGCCGCCGGCGAGGGTACGCGGCTGGGTGGCCCGCGGCGAGTGGCCCGTACCGCTGCCGCTGCGGACGCAGTCGGGACACTGGAAACCGACCGAGGCGCTGATCATGCACTCGGGACAGACGGGCCGCTCACAGCGGGTACAGCGGATGCCCGTCGCACGGTCCGGGTGACGGTGGCAGCCCGGCAGACCGCCGTCGTGCGGGCCCCGTGGTTCCCGTGGGCTTTCTGGCGCCTGGTCCATCGGTCCCTCGTCTCTCTGCGGCTGGGCACGACATCACAACACACATCGCCCCGCCCGGTGTACGACCGGGCGGGGCGCAAGGTTCCCGCGGGCGGGAGGGGTGGTTCAGCCCTCGCGGCTCTCCACGACGACCGACTCGATGACGACGTCCTGCACCGGACGGTCGGTGCGCGGGTTGGTGTCGGTGGCGGCGATGGCGTCCACGACCTTCTTGCCGGCCTCGGTGGTGACCTCGCCGAAGATGGTGTGCTTGCCGGTCAGCCACGCGGTCGGGGCGACGGTGATGAAGAACTGCGAGCCGTTGGTGCCCGGACCGGCGTTGGCCATGGCCAGCAGGTACGGCTTGTTGAAGGCCAGGTCGGGGTGGAACTCGTCGGCGAACTCGTAGCCGGGGCCGCCGGTGCCGTTGCCCAGGGGGTCACCGCCCTGGATCATGAAGCCGCTGATCACCCGGTGGAAGACGGTGCCGTCGTACAGCTTGTCCGTGGACTTCTTGCCGGTCGCCGGGTGCGTCCACTCGCGCTCGCCCTTGGCGAGTTCCACGAAGTTCTTGACCGTCTTCGGGGCATGGTTCGGCAGGAGCCGAATCTCGATGTCGCCCTGGTTGGTCTTCAGGGTGGCGTAGAGCTGCTCAGCCACGGATCTACCTTCCATAAGTCTTCACTGACGGCTTCCGATCCTGTCACGGACCGGCTCTCGCGTCGCCCGGGCGGACACCTTCAGACGGATTTGTACAGTTTTCGTGATCTTTGGGGCGCTCGGCGTTCCGCGCCCGGACACCACGGTTCCGGCGCACCCCGCGGCGAACCGTGCCATGGTCGTCACAAGGCTCCGGAATGTCTCCGATGACCCGGATGCCCGCTCACACATGCCGTACGGCATGCCGACGGGCATGATCGACAAACGGGTGGACAGGCGACACGGCAGACCTGGGGGACCAGCCCCCACAGCCCCGGACATGCCACCGAGGAGGAGGATCCCGTGACCCGCAAGGACAGCGTGCGCGCCGCGACCGGATCGGCCAGGGACAGCGTGCGGCATGCCGCGGAGGCGGTGGCCCCGTATGCCGGTACGGCCAAGGACACCGCGGTGCAGTTCGCCCAGGAGGCCCGCAGCCGGGTCGCGCCCCTGGTGGCGGAGGCCGCCCTCCAGGCCCGCGCGCAGTACGACACCCATCTGCACCCCCGGATCGAGCACGCGCGCGGCGCGCTG
>NZ_JCANQV010000356.1:0-5329 GCF_059553635.1 Candidatus Streptomyces philanthi | reverse complement strand
TGACGCCGACGCCGCCGACGGGCGACATGGTGTGCGCGGCGTCGCCGATGCACAGCAGGCCCGGCCGGTACCAGCGGCGCAGCCGCCCGAACGTCACGTCCAGCAGTTTGACGTCGTCCCAGGAGCCGATGGTGGCGGTGGTCGCGTCGTCCCAGGCGAAGAGGGTGCCGAGCCGGTCGCGCAGCCACTGGACGTCGTGCCGGCGCAGTGCGGCGTCGTGGCCCTTGGGGATGAGGTAGGAGGTCTGGAAGTAGTCGCCGCGGTCCATGGTGACGGCCGCCTGGCCGCCGCCGAAGCGGGCGAAGACCCGGCCGTCCTTGAGGGCGTCGGCGGGCGCGTCCACCCGGACCTGCCAGACGTCCATGGGGACGTCGTAGCGTTCCTGGCGCAGTCCCGCGGCGGCGCGTACGCGGGAGTCGCGGCCGTCGCAGGCCACGGTGAGGTCGGCGGCGATCTCGCCGGTGCGGCCGCCGGCGTCCCGGTGGCGCACGCCGGTGACGCGGCCGCCGGCGGTGCGCAGCGCGGTGAACGCGGTGCTCATCCGCAGGGTGAAGGACGGCTCGCGGGCCGCGGCGCGGGCGAGCAGACCGAGGAAGTCCGCCTGCGGGACCATCGCGAGGTAGGGATGGCGGCCCGGCAGGCGCCGCATGTCGGCCATCACGACCGAGGTGCGGCCGATGTGGGTGCGCATCTCGGTCAGCCGGGGGAACGGGATCGCGGCGAACTCCTCGCCGAGGCCCAGTTCGTCCAGCAGCCGCAGGGTGGACGGGTGGACGGTGTCGCCGCGGAAGTCGCGGAGGAAGTCCTGGTGCTTCTCCAGGACGGTGACGTCGATGCCTGCCCTGGCGAGCAGCAGACCGAGCATCATGCCGGCCGGTCCGCCGCCCACCACGCAGCATGTCGTGCGTTCCATGTGGCGTGCCCCCTTGTCTCGGTGCCCGTGTCCGGGCGGAACGGCGGCACGCCGACCGACGGCGTGTCCAACCGATCGGTCAGCAATCTAACCGATCGGTCAGCGCTCGTCTGCCGGGGGTCAGGCGGCCGGGCCCTGGAGCACCAGCTCCCGCAGCACGTCCTCCATCGTCACCAGCCCCGCCAGCGTCCCCCCGTCACTGATCACCGCGGCCAGATGGGTGCGCGAGCCCCGCATCGCGGTCAGCACGTCGTCCAGCGGCGTCGCCGCCCGCACCCGGGCGATCGGCCGCAGCGTGGACAGCGCGAACGGCTCCTCGCGCGGCACCGCGTCCAGGGCGTCCTTGACGTGCAGATAGCCGAGGATGCGCCGGGTGTCGTCGACCACCGGGAACCGCGAGAAACCGGACGCCGCGGACAACCGCTCCAGCCCCTCGGGCGTGACGCCCAGATGCGCGGACACCACCTTCTCCACCGGCAGCACCACGTCCCGCACCGGACGGCGGCCCAGCTCCAGGGCGTCCTGGAGCCGCTCCTGCGCCCGCTCGTCCAGCAGGCCCGCGGCGCCCGAGTCGGTCACCATCCGGGCGAGCTGGTCGTCGGAGAAGGTCGCGCTGACCTCGTCCCGCACCTCCACCCCCAGCAGCCTCAGCAGAGCGTTGGACAGCTTGTTGATCGTGAAGATCACGGGACGCAGCGCCCGCGCCAGCGCCACCAGCGGCGGGCCCAGCAGCAGCGCGCTGCGCACCGGGTCCGCCAGCGCGACGTTCTTCGGCACCATCTCGCCGAAGAGCATGTGGGCATAGGTCGCCAGCGCCAGCGCGATCACGAACGAGACCGTGTGGACCAGCGCCTGCGGCAGCGACACCGCCGCGAAGACCGGCTCCAGCAGGTCCGCGACGGCCGGCTCGGCGACCGCGCCCAGCACCAGCGTGCACAGGGTGATGCCCAGCTGCGCCGCCGCCAGCAGCGCCGAGACGTGCCGCAGCCCCCACAGGACGCTGTGCGCCCGGCGGTCGCCGGACTCGGCGTGCGGTTCGATCTGGCTGCGGCGCACCGAGACCAGGGCGAACTCCGCGCCCACGAAGAACGCGTTGACGACCAGCGTCAGCAGGCCGGTGAAGATCTGGAGCGCGATCACCGGGCCTCCCCCCGCCCGACGTGCCCGACCCTGTGCGCCGGGGTGGGCGCGGCGTGCAGCAGCACCCGCGCCGCGCGGTGCCCGGCGGCGTCGAGGACCTCCATGGACCACCCGGCGACCTCCAGGCGGTCGCCGCGGACCGGAATCCTGCCGAGCTCGGTGGCGATCAACCCGGCCAGCGTCTCGTAGGGCCCGTCGGGCAGCCGCAGGCCGATGCCCCGCAACTGGTCGGTGCGGGCGCCGCCGTCGGCGTGGAAGAGGGTGCGGCCGTCCGCGTCCCGGCCGGCCGGCGCCAGGTCCGGGGTCTCCAGCGGATCGTGCTCGTCGCGGACCTCGCCGACGACCTCCTCGACGATGTCCTCCAAGGTCACCACTCCGGCCGTGCCGCCGTACTCGTCGATGACCACGGCCATGGTGCGCTTGCCGGACAGCCGGTCGAGCAGCTGGTCGACGGGCAGGGTCTCGGGCACCAGCAGCGGTTCGCGCAGCATCGTGGCGACCGCGTGGCGCGGGCGCAGCTCGGCGGGGACCGCCAGCACGTCCTTGATGTGGACGGTGCCGATGACGCTGTCGAGCGTGCCGCGGTAGACGGGGAAGCGGGACAGCCCGGTCGCCCGGGTCGCGTCGGCGACGTCCTCCGCGGTGGCGTTCGCCTCCAGCGCCGTCACCTGCACCCGCGGCGTCATCACGTTCTCCGCCGTCAGGCCGGGCAGGCCCAGGGTGCGGACGAACAGCTCGGCGGTGTCGGCGGGCAGGGCGCCCTCCTTGGCGGAGTGCCGGGCGAGCGCCACCAGCTCCTGCGGGCCGCGGGCCGAGGCCAGTTCCTCGGCGGGCTCCAGGCCCAGCCGGCGGACGGTGCGGTTGGCGGTGGTGTTGAGGTGCCTGATCAGCGGGCCGAAGGCGGCGCTGAAGCCGCGCTGGACGGTGGCCACGCGCCTGGCGACGGGCAGCGGGCTGGAGATCGCCCAGTTCTTGGGGACCAGCTCGCCCAGCACCATCAGGACGACCGTGGAGATCACCGTCCCGAGGACCACGGCGACGGAGTCGGCCGCGCCCGGGGGGACACCGGCGGCGTCCAGCGGGCCGGCCAGCAGGGCGGCGAGCGCCGGCTTGGAGAGCATGCCGATGACCAGACCGGTGACGGTGATGCCGAGCTGGGCGCCGGAGAGCTGGAACGTGAGCCGGCGGACCGCCTTGAGGGCGCTGTCCGCCCCGCGCTCGCCGCGTTCCACGGCGCGTTCGAGGTCGCCGCGCTCGACGGTCGTCAGGGAGAACTCGGCCGCGACGAACACGCCGCAGGCCAGGGTCAGCAGGAGCGCCACGGCCAGAAGGAGCAGCTCGGTCATCGGGTCACCTCCGTTCCCTCGGCGGACGGGAACAGGGGATGCGTGCCCTGCGCGAAGCGTGCTCGGCTACTGGGAGGTTCGCCCATGACTGGACGCTCACACACCTTTCTTGAGGAATCAGGTGGAAAGGAACATCCCCATGGTAAAGGAGCGGCAAAGCACACGGCGGGTCGTGAGGGGATGCCCCCCTCACGACCCGGACCGGCCCCGTACGCGCGGGGGCGGACGCCGCCTCAGCTCCCCGACAGCTCCGCGATCACCGGCGCGAACGCCTCCATGAACGGATCGGTCACGGAGATGTACGAGAAGCCGTGGCGCTCCCGCTGCTCGCGCAGCTGCTCGGCCATCTGCCGGTGCGTGCCGATCAGCAGCGTCGGGACCTCCAGTGCCTGGTGCTCGTCCACCCCGATACCGTGCGCGGCCAGCTCGCGGGCGGCGGCCCCGCGGTCCCCCGTGACCCGCACCTGCTGCACCAGGATGTTCAGCTCGGCGGGCTCGGCGCGCCCGGCCGCGTACTCCCGGTACGCCGCGGCGGACGCCGCGACCTGCTCGGCGGGCAGCAGCTCCAGCACACCCTCCGGCCTGCCGGGCGCCTGCCGCCCCCCGGTGAACGCGACGATGTCCGCGTGCCGGGCCGCCGTCCGCAGCATCCGCGGGCCGTTGCCGCCGATCAGCAGCGGCGGCCGGGGCCGCTGGACCGGGCGCGGCAGATGTTCCGGGTCCGCGAACAGCCGGTCCAGCTCCTCGATCGTGCGCCGCAGACGGTCCACCCGCTCGCCCGGCGTCCCGAAGGGCAGGCCGGCGCTCTCGTGCTCGGCGCGGACGTAACCGGTGCCCAGGCCCAGCTCCAGCCGCCCGCCGGTGACCAGGTCGGTCGTCGCCGCGTCGCGGGCGAGCAGGGCCGGGGTGAAGAACCCGGCGTTGAGGACGAAGGTCCCCACCCGGGGGCGCGTCGTCGCCTCCGCCGCCGCGACCAGCGCGGGGAACGGCGAGGGACGGCCGAGATGGTCGGGCACGAGCAGCACGTCGTAGCCCAGGTCCTCGGCGCGGCGGCACTTCTCGCGCCACGAAGGGCCGGATGCGAGGTCGAGCATGGTGACGCCGAAACGGAAAGGTCGTGCCACGGGACCCCCAAGGTCAAAACCGGTGTAGCGGCCACGGCCATGCAACCACGCCGCCGTCCGGGCGGACAGGGACCGGCGCACCGCCGCCGGCCCGCCCGCTACCGCTGGGTGACGAGGGGCCCGGGATCGCGCCGCGCCGTCCCCAGCACCGTCGGCGAGACCGGCAGCCGGGGCCGGCCCTCCGGTACGTACAGCCGCCGGGCGCGCACCACCGTGAATCCCGCCGCGTGGATCGCGGCGAGCGGGTCCCGGCGGGTGTGGCAGCCGCCCATCAGCCGCGGCCAGAGGGTGCTGCGGTCCAGCGCCCACTGCACCGCCGACAGGGCACCGCCGTCCGCCCGGCCGTGCTCCAGGAACCGCAGCTCACCGCCGGGGCGCAGCACCCGGAGCAGCTCCGCGAGCGTTCTGGGCACGTCCCGCACCGAGCACAGCACCAGCGACACCACCGCCGTGTCGAACGCCTCGCTCTTGACCGGCAGCGCCTCCGCCACCCCCGGGACCACGTCCACCGGGACACCGGCGCGCACCGCCGCCGTCCGCGCCAGCCGCCGCAGCGTGGCCTCCGGTTCGACGGCGACCACCTCGGACACCGTCCCCGGGTAGTGCGGGAAGTTCAGCCCGGTGCCCGCGCCCACCTCGATGACCCGCCCGGTCGTCCCGGCCAGCAGCTCACGGCGGAGCGCCGCCACGCCCGCCCGCTGCTCCATCAGCCGCCCGCACCGCGCGTAGCAGCGGGCGAACAGCGGATGGCGCACCGCCTGCCGGGAAGCCGTCCTGCTCCGCACGCTCATCGTCCCGTCCCCTCG
>NZ_JCANQV010000355.1:0-5333 GCF_059553635.1 Candidatus Streptomyces philanthi | reverse complement strand
AGCGCCGTGGCGCCGCCTCCGCCCCGCCGACGTCGGCGACCAGCGCGGTCGTACGGGCCGGAGCGCTGTGCGGGCGGCCGCGCCACCGCTCCGCGATCTCGGCCAGCGCCCGCCCGGCGGGCTTGACGGACCGGTCGTTGCGCAGCAGGCCGAGGTCGTACTCCAGCTCGGGGAAGTCCGCCAGCGACCGGGACACGTCGTGCGAGCACCACCAGGTGACGCCCCACACGTCCGGGCAGTCCAGGGCGCCCGCCACGGTCGCCTCGGTGAAGTGCGCGGCGCCGTCGGCCGGGATGTGCGGGGCGGGCGCGCCGACCTCCTGCAGCCACACCGGGCGGTGCGGGTCTCTCGCCCACGCCTTGGACAGTTCGATGAGGTAGGCGGCGTGGTGCTCGGTGGCGGTGCCGGTCTGCCCGTGCCGCTGCGCCGTCCCGTTGAACACCCAGGAGTGCACCGCCGTCACGCCGCCGAGCCGGGCGGCCTGGGCGGGGGTGAAGGGGTGGCCGTCGCGGTACCAGGCGGCGTCGTACGCGGCGTGCAGGTGCAGCCTGCCCGGGGCGCCCTCCTCGCAGGCCGCCAGCATCCGCTCCAGCCAGGCCGTGGCCCCGGCGTCGGTGACCCGGTCGGGGTCCGGGTGCGGGTCGTCGGAGAACTGGTTGAACTCGTTGCCGAGCGTCATCCCGAGGAACGCGGGCCGGTCGGCCAGCGCGGCGGCGAGGGTCCGCAGGTACTCCTCCTGGCCCGACAGCACCTCGGGGTCGGTGAACAGGGACCGGCGGTGCCAGGTCTGCGTCCAGGCGGGCAGGAAGTCGAAGCTGGACAGATGCCCCTGGAGCCCGTCGACGGCCACGTCCAGGCCGCGCTCGGCGGCGGCGTCCGCGAGCTGGACGAGCTGTTCGACGGCGCGCGGGCGGATCAGGGAGCGGTTGGGCTGGAACAGCGGCCACAGCGGGAAGACGCGGAGGTGGTCCAGGCCCAGGGCGGCGATGGAGTCCAGGTCGGCGCGCACGGCGTCGAGGTCGAAGTCCAGCCAGTGGTGGAACCACCCCTGGCTCGGTGTGTAGTTGACGCCGAAGCGGAGCGGGCGGGGGGCGGGGTGCGGTACGGGCATCGGGATTCCTGTCGGTGGACGGGAGGTCGGCGGAGGGGTGGGGGAGCGGGGCCGGCCGGACTTCGGGGCCCGGCCGGCGGTGTGCCGGCGCGGTACCGGTTCAGCCCTTGACCGCACCCTCTCCGACGCCGCGGAAGAAGAAACGCTGGAGGCAGGCGAACATCACCATCAGCGGGAGGACGGCGATGATCGTCCCGGCCGCGACCAGCCGCTGGTTGTCGGCGAACGTGCCGTGCAGGAAGTTCAGGCCGATGGTCAGGGTGAACTTCGACTGGTCGCTCAGCACGATCAGCGGCCACAGGAAGTCGTCCCACGCCCCCATGAAGGCGAAGATCGCCACGACGGCGAGGGTGCCCTTGACCGACGGCAGCGCGATCCGGGTGAACCGCTGCCAGGCGTTGGCGCCGTCGACGAACGCCGCCTCCTCCACCTCGTAGGGCAGATTGGCGAAGGCGTTGCGCATCAGCAGGACGTTCATCGCGCCGATGCAGGCGGGCAGCAGCACACCGACCAGGGTGTTGTTGAGCTGGAGTTCCCGCATCGTCACGAACTGGGCGACCATGATGCTCTCGACCGGCACCAGCATCGCCATCAGGAAGACGACCAGGGCGCCCTTGCGGCCCCGGAAGCGCATCCGGGCCAGGGCGTAGCCGGCGAGGGCGGCGCCCACGCAGTTGGTGAGCACATTGGCGGCGGCGACCTTGAGGGAGTTCAGGGCGAAGTCCCATACCGGGATGATCTTCGCGACCCCGGCGTAGTTGTCCAGGGTGGGGTCCGAGGGCAGCAGCTTGGGCGGGTAGCTGTAGATGTCCTCGCCCGGCCCCTTGAGCGAGGTGGACAGCTGCCACAGGAACGGCCCGATCATCAGGGCCAGCACGGCCAGCAGCAGGACGTAGCGCAGTACCACCTGCCAGGCCGGCATCCTGCGTCCGGAATCGTCCCGTTGCTCCTTCTCCCGGCGCCTGGGCCGGCCGGAGGCCGGCGCGGTCCCGCTCCCGGCGTTCATGCGTCCTCCTTCCGGTTGGCGCGCAGCACCAGCAGCATCAGACCCAGGGTGATCACGAACACCACGACGGAGAGCGCCGAGGCATAGCCGACCCGGCCGTTGAGCCCGGTGCCGACCTGCTGCACCAGCATCACCAGCGTGGTGTCCTCACCGGCGGGACCGCCGGTCGGACCGGCCATCAGATAGACCTCCGAGAACACCTTGAACGCGCCGACCGAGGAGAGCGCGCCCACCAGCACCATCGTGGAGCGCACCGCGGGCACCGTCACGGTCCAGAAGCGGCGCACCGCTCCGGCACCGTCGACCGCGCACGCCTCGTGCAGCTCGCGCGGCACATTGGCCAGCGCCGCCAGGTAAATGATCATGTAGTAGCCGAGGCCCTTCCAGACCGTCACCGCCATCGCGCTGAACAGCAGCAGCCAGGGATCGCTCAGGAAGCCGACCTTGCCGAAGCCGACGGCCTCCAGCACCGCGTTGATCAGACCGCGGTCGTCCAGCATCCAGATCCAGATCAGCCCGACCACGACGACCGAGGCGACCACGGGCGTGTAGTACGCGGAACGGAAGAAGGCGATGCCCGGCAGATGACGCCGCACCAGCAGCGCCAGCAGCAGCGGCAGCAGCACCAGCAGCGGGACGCAGCCCAGGACGTACAGCAGGCTGTTGCGCAGCCCCGTCCAGAACATCGCGTCGTGGATCAGCTCCTGGTAGTTGTCGCCGCCCACGAACGTCCCCGGGGTGAGCGTGCGCGCGTCGGTGAACGAGTGCGCCACCGTGCTCAGGAACGGGTACAGGCTGAACGCGCCCACGATGAGCAGGCCCGGGGCCAGGAAGAGCCAGGGCGTGGACGGCAGATGCGTACGGATCCGCCGCGCCCGCGGTTGGGTCGTCACGGTGGTCCTCAGGCGGTCTTCAGCAGGCGGTTGCACTCGGCGGCCGCGGCGTCGAGCGCGGCCTTGGGGGACTGCTTGCCCTGCACCGCACGGGCGACCGCGTTGCGCAGCACCGTCTTCATCTGGTCGCTCAGCAGCACCGGCGTGTAATTGACGGCGGTCTTCAGGGACTTCGCGGACGCGACGCGCACACGGGTGTCGTCGGTCCCGTCCTCCTTGGTGAAGTACGGGTCGTCCAGGGAACCGCGGGTGCTGGGGAAGATCGTGACCTGCTTCGCGAAGCTCATCTGGTTCTTACGGTCGGTGACGAAGTGCGCGAAGGCGACGGCCGCGGGCTTGACCTTGCTCTGCGCGTTCACCATCAGGCCCTGCACATACATATTGGCCTTACCGGTGTTGGTCACCGTGTCCGTGATGCCGATGTTCTTGTAGAGGCTCGGCGCCTCCTTCTTGAAGTTCCCCAGGTCGTGCGCGCTGCCCGGGTTCATCGCCACGGACTGCTGCTGGAACTTCCGCCCGGCGGCCTCGGCCTGCGCGGTCAGCGCCTGCGAGTCGAGCGCACCGGCCTCGTACAACTTCTTGTAGTGCTCGACCAGTTCGACGCCCTTGGGATCGTTGAAGGTGAACTCCGTGCCCCCGTCGTTCATCAGCGGCACGCCGTAGCGGCCGAAGTCCTCGATCGACGGGGTGCTCGCCAGCATCGCGATCTTCCCGTCGCTCTTCTCCGCCATCGCCAGCGCGTCGTCGAACAACCGGGCATAGGTCGTCGGCGGCTTCTCCGGGTCCAGTCCGGCCTTCTTGAACAGCGCCTTGTTGTAGAAGATCGGCCCGGTGTTCAGATACCAGGGGAAGGCGTAGACACCCGACCCCATTCCCGGCATCCGGTAACTCTTCCAGGCGCCGTCCAGATATTCCTTCGCGTATTGCGGGGCGGCCTTCTCCAGATCGAGCGCCATCTTGGCCTTCGCCAGCGGATAGGCGAGGTCGGGGGAGACGTTGACGACATCCGGCAGCGTGCCGCCCGCCGCGTCCGCGCTCAGCTTGTCCGGGTACCCCTCGGCGGGCTGGTCGATCCAGTTCACCTTCGCGTCGGGATATTTCTTCTCGAAGTCCTTGATGAGGCCCTCGAAATAGTCCTTGAAATTCGCCTTGAGATTCCAGGTCTGGAACGTCACCCGGCCCTCGACCTTCCCCGAGGCACTGTCGGAGGCGCCGGAGTCCCCGGAGCCCCCGCACGCGGTCAGGGTGAGGGCCGAGGTGGCCAGTGCCGCGGTGACGGCGGCGGCTCGACGGGATATACGCATGGTTGCCGGCTCCTTTGCTCGGACCAGAACGTGTCGCCTGTGTACGGCGCCCGCCGGCGAAAGCCGTGGCGTCGGAGCGACGCTCATCCGTATCGGTGATTCGGAATGTCACAACGCTTCGGGCACGGGAAAGGAAAAGCTCGGGACGTGCCCTGCCGCCACCGGGACGCCTATATCCGGTGGTCCGGGAGCGATGTTGGCCAGACGGTACTAATGCGATTTAGTGAGTGTCAACACCTGGACGGGAAACGTGCGTTCTCCGTCGCCGGGGGCTGGTGGGGCGGCGCGCCGAGGCGGCGTCTCCGGCTTCCTCGGCGTATGGCCTGACCAGGGACAACGCCCGCCGACGGCACCGTGTTTGACAGCTCACGCGCCGGTGATCAAACTGGAGCACTAATGCGGTTTAGTGAGTCAGTGCAACGCGCACATGAGCCAGGGGGCCGCAGCACCCGCCGGGACCCGGCCCGGTCATGTCCGGCACCGGGTGGCGAAACCCGCGCCGCGGCCCCGTCGTACGCCCCCTCCGTGCCCCCGCGCCGGCCGGGCGGGGCCCACCGCCCGAGGAGAGCCCTCCATGACAGCGCCCGGTGAGGCCGCCCGCCGTAGACCGGCACGCCGACCGACCATCAAGGACATCGCCCGCCGGGCCGGGGTGTCCGAGAGCGCGGTGTCCTTCGCGCTCAACGACCGGCCCGGAGTCTCCGACGAGACCCGCGCCCGGGTACGCCGCGTCGCCGAGGAACTGGGCTGGCAGGCCAACAGCGCGGCCCGCGCCCTGTCCGGCGAACGCGCGGGCTGTGTGGGCCTCGTACTCGCCCGCCCCGCCCGGACCCTCGGGGTGGAGTCCTTCTTCCTCCAACTCGTCTCCGGCATCCAGGAGGTGCTCTCCGCCCGGAAGATCGCCCTGCTCTTCCAGGTCGTCGAGGACCTCGACACCGAGTGCGCCCTCTACCGCCGCTGGTGGGCCGAGCGCCGGGTGGACGGCGTCCTCGTCGTCGACCCCCGCACCCGCGACCCCC
>NZ_JCANQV010000354.1:0-5438 GCF_059553635.1 Candidatus Streptomyces philanthi | reverse complement strand
TGCCGCGGAAGGCGCCGCCGGGACGGCCGGTGGCCAGGTGGGGGCGGTGGGCGACGACGGCGAGCGGGAGGCCGCCGCCGATCGCGCGGGACAGGACGAGGACGTCGGGGACGACGCCGCTGTGTTCGACGGCCCAGAAGGCTCCGGTGCGGCCGACGCCGGTCTCCGACTCGTCGACGACGAGCGGGACGCCGCGGGCGGCGGCATCCCGGCGGGCCCGGAGCAGCCGGTCGTCGGGGGTGCTCCCGTCCTCGTGCGGCGGGTCGTCGTACGGGAGCGGTGTGTGGAGCACGCCGGGCGCTCCGGTCGCGGCGCGCACGAGGGCGAGGGCGGCCCCGGTGGCGTCGGCCCCGGAGGGCCCGCAGAAGCGGAGGTACGCGCTTTCGGCCAAATCCCCGGGGAGCGTGGCGCGGAGTTCCGCGGTGAAGGCGTCGGCGAGGGAGGTGGCCGGATCGCGGGGGTCCCCGGTGGCGCGGACGGCGCGGACGGCCTCGCGGACCACCGGGTGGTGGTGGCCGAGGACGAGGGTGGCGCCGGTGGCGCAGTCGAGGTAGCGGCGTCCGTCGGCGGTCTCGACGGTCAGTCCGCGGGCGCGTACCGGGACGACGGGCAGGGGGCGGGAGGCGGGCCCGCGCGGGCGGAGGGCTGCCGCGGGGGCGGGCGGCGGGGCCGCCGGCACGGGTTCGGTCAACGCCACGGCGGTCGTGTCCTCCTGGTGATGTGCGTGCGCCGGACCGCCGCGAGCGGCCCGGCCGTCCCCCGTACGTACCAACGATCACGGTGTCAACGGAACACGGCCGTGCGTCAAGTTCCTTTCGGGCCGGAACCGGGGGCCCGGGTGACGGCGTCCCCGTGGTCACCGGCATAGTGGGGGACCCGCGCCCGGGATCTTGAGGCGCATGTCCGCACCGGTCGCCGGCGCGGGTCCGTACCAGCACAGTCAGAATCCACCAGGGGGAGTTCACCCGATGCGATCCATACGCCCGCCCGCCGCCGAGTCCCCGTCCGGGCGGAGCGCGTCGCGCGCCCGTCTGCGCCGGCCCGTGCTGGCCGCGGCGCTCACCGCGGTCGTGGCGCTGACCGCGGTCGGCTGCGGCCCCGAGGACGGGAGCGCGGACGCCAAACCCACCGCGGCGCAGGACACCACGGGCGGCGGTGAGTTCACGATTCCCCAGGAGATCCAGGACAAGCTCAAGGAGCACGGCGTCGACCTGGACAAGTGGAAGAACGGGGAGTGGAAGAACTGGGACAAGGACAAGTGGCTCCGGGAGGCCGGGGAGTTCATCAACCCGATCATCAAGAACTTCTGGGACCCCGAGAAGATCGAGAAGGTCAAGCCCCCGCAGGACCCCAGCAAGCCTGAGGACATCTCCGAGGACCAGGGCAAGACCGACCCGGAGCCCGCCGCCGTCCCGGCCCGCGCGGTCGGCACGCCGTACGACACCACCGCGCCCGGTGTGGGCCTGCTGCTGTTCAGCACGCCCGAGGGCGAGTCCCGCTGCTCGGCGACCGTGGTCAAGGACCCGGCGCACCCCGGGAAGTCCAACCTGGTGTGGACCGCGGCGCACTGTGTGCACGCCGGCAAGAGCGGCGGCTGGTACCGCAACATGATGTTCGTCCCGAACTTCAACCGGACCGGCCAGCCCGCGACCCGGATGAAGTCCACCCCGTTCGAGGACCGTGTCCCGGCCGGCAAGTGGTGGGCGGACGACATGGCGACGTCCAGCGAGTGGATCAAGTCCGGCGGCGCGGTGCCCGGTGTGCCGATGGCGCCGTACGACTTCGCGCTGATGCACGTCAAGCCGGAGGAGAGCAACGGCGGCAAGTCGCTGGAGGAGATGGCGGGCGGCGCGTACGAGGTCGACTTCAACGCCCCGGCGATGGCCAAGATCCCGAGCCTGACGGCGCAGGGCTACCCGGCCGAGGCACCGTTCGACGGCGCGCTCCAGCAGCAGTGCACCGACCGGCCGACCCGTCTGTCGATGGGCGCGAACAAGCCGACCATGTACCGGATCGGCTGCACCATGACCGGTGGTTCGTCCGGTGGCCCCTGGTTCGCCAAGGGTGAGGACGGCAAGCTGGTGCTGGTGTCGAACATGTCGATGGGGCCGCGTCCGGCCCGCTGGTCGGCCGGCCCGCACCTGGGCGAGGAGGCCAAGGGCCTCTTCGACGCGATGAGCAAGAAGTGGGCGGCCAAGGGCTGACGCCCTCCCGGCGCCGCGGCACCGGGGCCCGCACACGGCGAAGGCCCGCCCGGGTGACCGGGCGGGCCTTCGCCGTACGCGTGCTACGCGGCCGGGACGAACGGCCGGAACTCGGCGGCCAGTTCCTCGTGCACCCGCGCCTTGAGGACGGTGCCGTCGGCGGTGTGCTCCTCGGAGAGCACCTCGCCCTCGGCGTGTGCCCGGGAGACCAGGGCGCCCTGGGTGTAGGGCACCAGCGCCTCGATCTCGATCTCGGGGCGCGGCAGCTCGGCGTCGAGCAGGGCGAGGAGTTCGGTGATGCCCTGGCCCGTCCTGGCGGAGACGGCGAGGGAGTGCTTCTCGTTGCGCAGCAGCCGCTGGAGGACGAGCGGGTCGGCGGCGTCGGCCTTGTTGACGACCACGATCTCGGGGACGTCGGTGGCGCCGACGTCGCGGATCACCTCGCGCACGGCGGCCAGCTGCTCCTCGGGGACCGGGTGCGAGCCGTCGACGACGTGGAGGATCAGGTCGGAGTCGCCGACCTCCTCCATCGTGGAGCGGAACGCCTCGACGAGGTGGTGCGGCAGGTGCCGGACGAACCCGACGGTGTCGGCGAGGGTGTACAGCCGCCCGCTGGGGGTCTCGGCCCGTCGGACGGTGGGGTCCAGGGTGGCGAACAGGGCGTTCTCCACCAGGACTCCGGCGCCGGTGAGGCGGTTGAGCAGCGAGGACTTCCCGGCGTTGGTGTAGCCGGCGATGGCGACCGAGGGGACCTTGTTGCGCCGGCGTTCCTGGCGCTTGACGTCCCGGCCGGTCTTCATCTCCGCGATCTCCCGGCGCATCTTCGCCATCTTCTCGCGGATGCGCCGCCGGTCCGTCTCGATCTTGGTCTCACCGGGACCGCGGGTGGCCATGCCGCCGCCCGCCGTACCGGAGCCACCGCCACCCATCTGCCGGGACAGCGACTGGCCCCAGCCGCGCAGCCGGGGCAGCATGTACTGCATCTGCGCGAGGGAGACCTGGGCCTTGCCCTCACGGGACTTGGCGTGCTGGGCGAAGATGTCGAGGATCAGCGCGGTCCGGTCGACCACCTTGACCTTGACGACGTCCTCCAGGTGGATCAGCTGTCCCGGGGACAGCTCACCGTCGCACACCACGGTGTCGGCGCCGGTCTCCAGGACGATGTCCCTGAGCTCAGCGGCCTTGCCGGAGCCGATGTAGGTCGCCGGGTCGGGCTTGTCACGGCGCTGGACGACACCGTCCAGCACCTGCGCGCCCGCGGTCTCGGCCAGCGCGGCCAGCTCGGCGAGGGAGTTCTCCGCGTCCTGCACCGTGCCGGACGTCCAGACACCGACGAGCACCACGCGCTCCAGGCGGAGCTGGCGGTACTCGACCTCGGTGACGTCCTCCAGCTCGGTGGACAGGCCGGCCACGCGGCGCAGCGCGGCACGCTCCGAGCGGTCGTACTGGTCGCCGTCACGCTCCCCGTCGATCTCGTAACTCCAGGCGACGTCCTCTTCCATCAGGGCGTCGGCCCGAAGGCTCTCGGGGAGGCGCTGCCGGTCCTGCGGAAGGGAAGAAGAGGAGGTCATTTGATCCTTTGTGTCGTTGGGAAGTCCTCGTGGGGGCCGTGCGGCCCCGCTGGGACTGTCGGTGGTGACAACGTCCGGGCCGCTCGGGAGATTCCCGGCCGCCGGAGTCGACCCGACGATGGTCGCACGGCCGGTGGGGGCCGTCACACGGGTTTTCCGGTGTCGCCGCCGCAGGGTGCCACGGACGGCGGTGCCCGCGTCCCACGGACGGACGCGGGCCGCGCGGTCAGCGGGTGGTCGTCCGGACGCCGGGCCGGTGGCCGAGGACGGGCAGGGGGCGGGCCGTGCGGTCCGGCGTGTCCGGGGAGTCGGCCCGCCAGTCCGGGTGGCCGGGCATCGGCGGGGTCTTGTCGGCGTACAGCCAGGCCTGGAGGAAGCCGGACAGCCGCTGGCCGGAGACCTGCGAGGCCAGGGCGATGAAGTCGGCGGTGCCGGCGACGCCGTCGCGGTGCCGGTCCACCCAGGCGCGTTCGAGGCGGTCGAAGGCGGCCGTGCCGATGCGCCGGCGGAGCGCGTAGAGGACCAGGGCGCTGCCGTCGTAGACGACGGGGCGGAAGATGCCGGTCTTCTGGCCGGGTTCGGAGGGGCGGGGGGCGGCGGGTGGTCCGCCGTCGGCGCGCCAGCGGTCGGACTGCTGGTACGCCTGGCGCATCCGGGCCTCCAGGGAGGCGGCGCTGCCGCCCTTCTCCTCGGCGTAGAGCGCCTCGTACCAGGTGGCGTGGGCCTCGTTGAGCCAGACGTCCGACCAGCGGCGGGGGCTGACGCTGTCGCCGAACCACTGGTGGGCGAGTTCGTGCACCATGACGGACTCGATGTACCAGGAGGGGTGGCTGCGGGAGGTGAACAGGTCCTTCTCGAAGAGGGAGAGGGTCTGGGTCTCCAGCTCGAACCCGGTGGTGGCGTCGGCGACCAGCAGCCCGTAGCGCTCGAACGGGAAGCGGCCGACCCGGCGCTCCATCCAGGCGAGCTGGCCGGGGGTCCTGGCGAGCCAGGGGGTGAGGGCGGTGCGGTCGGTGGTGGCGACGACGTCGCGGACCGGCAGTCCCCGCGGTCCCTGCCGGCCGAGGACGCTGGACCTCCCGATGGAGACCTGGGCGAGTTCGGTGGCCATGGGGTGGCGGGTGCGGTACGTCCAGGTGCGGCGGGTGCCCTTGTCGGTGTGTCCGGCGGGGTCGCCGTTGGCGACGGCGGTCAGTTCCCGGGGGACGGTGAGACGGAAGGTGAAGAACGCCTTGTCGGAGGGGTGGTCGTTGCAGGGGAAGACGCGGTGGGCGGCGTCGGCCTGGTTGGCCATCGCCAGTCCGTCGGTGGTGCGGATCCAGCCTCCGTCGTCGTTGCCGGCGGGGTCGCTGGTGTGGTGGACGACGATCCGTACGCGTTCGCCCCGGGTGAGCGGGGCGGCGGGGGTGACGACCAGGTCCTCGCCGTGCTGTGCGTGGCCGGCGGGCCGGCCGCCGATGGTGACGGAGCGGACGGTGCCGCGGGCGAAGTCGAGGTTGAGGCGGGTGAGCGGGGCGGTGATCCGGGCGGTGACGGTGGTGACGGCGGTCAGCGGCCGGTCGTTGCGCCCGGGGTAGTCCAGGGCGATGTCGTAGGAGGTGACGTCGTATCCGGGGTTGCCGAGTGCCGGGAAGAGCCGGTCGCCGATGCCGAGCTCCCCGGG
>NZ_JCANQV010000353.1:0-5441 GCF_059553635.1 Candidatus Streptomyces philanthi | reverse complement strand
CGTGAGCGCCGCGGCGGCGAGGGCCGTCGGGCCGAGCCGGTTCACGCCGGTGTTCGCCAGGTGCGAGCCGGGCGGTGCGGCCGGGGCACCCGGCCCGCCCGGCGCGTTCGGCGCGTGGGGTACGGCCGGGGCGTCAGGCCCTGCCGGCGGTGCCGGTACGGACGGTGCGCCCGGTGCGGGAGTGGGCAGCGCCCGGTTGACCGCCGTCACCGAGACGCCGGTGCCGAGGTTCTCGGCGTTCAGCACCACCGGGTCGAGCACCGGGGTCTCCGGAACGGCATAGCCCTTGGGCGGGGCGGCCTCCTGCCAGTAGTACGTCCCCGGAGTGCCCAGGAACCGGCAGACGCCGTCGGCCCCGGTCGTGCACGGCTTGCCGACCGGCGTGTCCGGCTTCTCCCCGGACGTCTGCAACGCCTCGGTGCCATTGGTCTCCTTCCACAGCACGAACCGCGCCCCGGCCAGCGGCCGGCCGTCCTGATCGTGCTTGACCAGGCGCACCACGCCCTCCTGCTGACGGAACCCGAAGTCGTAGGTGTGGTCGTTCTCGCCCGGACCGCCGGTGGTCAGCGTCCGCTCCGGGAAACGTCCGCCCTTCGGGACGATGCCCTTGGAGTCCACGAAGCGGTTGCCGCCGACCCCTTCGTCGGTCGGCACCCACTGGTACAGCGGTCCGCCCGCGGCGTAGTCGGCCGGGTGGTCGATCCGGACGGTGTACGTGGTCCGCGGCCGCAGCCCGCCGGGCACGTTCGAGTCGTCGAAGTAGTACTCGCCGCGCGCCGTCGTCCGGGTCGTCGCGATCAGCTTGCCGGCCTCGTCGTAGAGGCGGACGGTGGCGCCGGGCACGGGACGCTGTCCCGGGCCCTGGACGCCCTTGCGCTCGGGGTCGTACCAGACGCGGTTGCCGATCTGCAGCGGCGCCTGGTCGCAGAGCACCTCCAGGTCGCCCATGGAAGCGCCCTTGCCGAAGGCGGAGACGGAGTCCGCGGGGTTCAGGCGCAGGCCCGTACCCGGCTTCCTCGTCCCGTCGCGCTGGGTGAACATCGTTCCGGCGCCGTAGGCGGTGTCGATGGGGTCGACGCCGGAGGACGCGATGGAGTCCTCCACCTTCGACAGGGCCAGGCCGGCGTAGGCCGAGTTCGGATGGCCGTCCCCCATGCTGCCCACATGGAAGAACCTGGTTCCCCGCGGGGACAGTCCGCAGCCGGTGTTCGTGTCCATCACGTACGTGCCGCCGGACAGGCACGCCTTGTTCAGGTCACCGCCGGCCACCACCTGCATGTACGTCGAGTTGTCCCCGGACCGGGGGAACGCCGTCGCCTTGTCGGTGAACCGGTCACGGAACGCCAGCAGCATCGAGCCGTCGGTCTCGAAGGCGATGTCGGCCAGCTCGGGCTCGGGATTGGCCATGGCACCGGCGCAGGTCTGGCCGTTCTGCCGGGTGGGGAAGGTGTCCGTCCACGGGAACCAGCCCGCCCCGGGGCAGCTCCCCCCGAGTGTGGGCCTGCGCGGGTAGTCCAGCGGCTGGTCCAGTACCGCGGCACCGAACTTCCCCGTCGCGGGGTCGAACGGCAGGACCACGGCCCGCATGTCCGAGACCTTCCCGGTCGACTCGCCCGAGCAGACCCCGCCGACATAGCCGACGCCGTCCTGGAGGCCGAGGCCGAACGGACGCCAGTCACCGGACGCGGGGCAGCCGGGGTCCGGGACGGCGTGGACGGCCTGCGGTGCCGTCGCGGTCGGCCGGGTGGCGTCGTAGCGGTACAGCTTGCGGTTGTGGAGGTTGACGACGAACAGGTGGCGGCCGTCCTCCGAGACGTCCAGGTCGCCCAGGCTCTCCTTGCCCGTCGCGGCGAGGAACGCGTCGTCGGCGGTGCCGGCGCCGTGCGCCGACCGGCCGGCGTCGGGGACGGTGGTGAACAGTGACGTCGTCTTGCCCGCCGGGTCGGTGACGTAGATCGCGCCGGGGCCGCCGGGGCCGTACGTCGTGTCCCGCTTGGCCAGGGCCGCGCTGAACAGCCGCTTGCCCGGCTTGCTCCACGCGATGCCGTACAGGGTGCCGGTCGCGGCGTGTGTGGCCAGATCGGTCGTCTGCGTGTCGACGCCGCGTGCGCTGTACGGGAACGTCACCAGGGTGCGCCGGGACGCCGGTTCGTACGACGCGGGCTGGCACGCCGTGGCCAGCGGCGCGTTCTTCTGGCAGTAGTCGCCGGGGTTCCACAGGCCCGTGGTGTACGCCACGTGCTTGCCGCCGCCGAGGTCCACGAATTCCTCGTTGCTGCTGAGCCGGTCGGGCGCGCCGTCGAGGCCCTGGCGCGACGCGAACGCCGGGAACAGCACGCCCGGCCTCGGGTTCACGACCTGCACCCGGTACCTGCCGCCGGGCGTTCGGGCCTTGCCCGGTGCCAGGGTGACCGTGCCGTCGGCGGCCGTCACGCCCGTGTTCCGGACGCCGGCGTCGTTGGTGAGGGTCACCGTGACGCCGCCGAGGCCCGGTTCCAGCCCGGGGCTCCACACCCCGGTCGTGTCCACGGCCCGTACCACCCGGACCGTCACCGAGCCCTCGTCCGCCTGGGGATACGCGGCCGGAGCCGCCGCCATCGAGCAACTGCCGATCCCCACGGCGAGCGCCGCGACGCGGCCCACGGCACGCCGGCCGGGTAACCCCCGCCGTCGGCCCGGCCCTCGTGCGGCGCCGTGCGTGTGTTCACTTGTAGGTGTCATCCCTGCTCTCTTCGCTGAGAAGGGCCTGTCGCCAGACCTCGTGAGGGAGCGTGGCGGAGAGCCGCCGTGTTTACGTGAAGCTTAAGGACGACTTACTCAACTACGGGGCCGAAATGCCAATTTGACGCACGGTCAAGGGATGTGTGATCCGTTCGCACGGCCGCAGGGGCCCGCACCGTGCGGATGCGGACCCCCGGGGCGGGTCGCGGATTCAGGCCGTCCTCGCCCTCACCTCCCGGGATCCGGGCCCGGCCGGCGTCGGGTGCGGAGCCTGGAGCCGTCCGGTGCGGTGCAGGCCGTAGAGGGCGGCGGCGCATGCCACGCCGAGGGCGGTCAGGCCGATCCACGGCAGGGCGGAGACGCCGGCGGCGCGGGCGGCGTCGAGGGTGGCGCCGGTCAGGAGGTTCCCGAGCGTGATGCCGATGCCGCAGACGGTGTTGTAGAGGCCGTAGTGGGTGGCCACGAGGCGGTCCCCGGAGAGACGGACGATGGTGTCCATCTCGAACGGGTAGGTGATCATGGTGCCCAGGGCGAGCAGCAGGGCGGCGAGCGACGGGGGACCGGCGGCGAGCAGCCACCGCGGTGCCCCGGCCTCCGGCACGGGCACGAAGGCCGCCAGGAGCAGCGGCACGAACGCGCCGCCCATGGCCAGCAGCCCCCAGGACAGGGCCCTGCCGGGTTCCGTACGCGCCTTGCACCATGCGGTGATCCTGGTCTGGAAGAGGATCGTGCTCAGCCCGGACACGGCGAAGAGACCGGCGACGGCCGCGGTCCCGAAGGCCCCGTCGCCGCCGAGCCGCCGTACCTCCAGCGGGAGCGCCAGATAGACCTGGAAGGACAGCACGTACGAGCCGGTCATCGCCGCGGAGAACAGCAGGAACGGCTTGTTCGTGAGAATGCCGCGCCACCGGCCCCGCAGGCCCTCCCGTCCGCCCGCCCGGGTGTCCTCGGCGCCGGGTGCCCGCCGGGCGGGAAGGGCCCGGATCTGGACGGCGCTCAGCAGCGCGAAGACACCGGCGGCCACCCCGCACGTGAGACGGAAGTCGACGCCGCTGAGCGCCATGCCGATCAGCGGGCCGAGCAGGATGCCGGCCTGGTAGAACACGTTGAACAGGGCGAACGCCTCGACGCGCCGTTCGCCCGCGTCGGCGGCGAGGTAGGCCCGTACGGCCGGGTTGAACAGCGCGCCCGCCAGGCCGGTGGCGGCGGAGGCCGCCAGCAGCGCGGGCAGCGCGTCGACGAGGCCGAGGGTGGCGAAGCCGGCGGTGCGCAGGACGCAGCCGGCGACGATGAGCGGCTTGTAGCCGAACCGGTCGGCCAGGGCACCGCCGACCAGGAACATGCCCTGCTGGCTGAAGTTGCGTACGCCCAGGACGAGTCCGACGAGCCAGCCGGCCAGCCCGAGCGTGCCGGACAGATGCGCGGCCAGGTACGGCATCAGCATGTAGAAGCCGAGGTTGATGGTGAACTGGTTCACCATCAGCAAGTGGACGCTACGGGGATAGGTACGAACCTGGCGGAGAGTGCCCTTCACTTCCCGCTCTCCAGGACCTCGGCGGTGTCGTCCGTCCGCGCCGCGCCGCCCGCCGGGACGAGCGGGTCCGTGACGGTGGTGCAGCGCGTCCAGCGGGTGATCTCCTTCTCGTCGGGGCGCCCCACCTCCTCCGGTTCCGGGGCGGGGGGCCGGCCCAGGAGGTCGCGGGCGGTGCAGAAGTCGTCGTCGTAGACGGTGCCGAGGTAGCGCTGCGGGCCGTCGGGGAAGACCGCGGCGATACGGGCGTCGGCGGGCAGGGTGCGGGCCAGCCACCCGGCGACGAGGGCCACCGCCCCCACGCTCCAGCCGCCGGTGGCGTAGTGGGAGGCGGCCAGCTTCCGGCAGGTGAAGACGGCCTCGGCGGGTGCGACCCAGTGGACCTCGGAGAACCGGTCGTAGGCGACGTTGCGCGGGTAGATGCTGGAGCCGAGGCCGCGCATCACCCGGGGCCGGGCGGGCTGGCCGAAGATCGTCGAACCGATGGTGTCGACGCCGACGAGTCCGAGGCCGGGGAAGAGCTGGCGCAGTACCCGGGAGATGCCCGCGGAGTGGCCTCCGGTGCCGACACTGCACACCAGGACGTCGATGTGGCCGAGCTGGGAGGCGAGTTCCAGGGCAAGGGGCGTGTAGGCACCGGTGTTGTCGGGGTTGTTGTACTGGTCCGGGCACCAGGAGCCGGGGTGCCGGTCGAGAAGCCGGACGACGCGGTCGCGGCGGGCCTGCTGCCAGCCGCCGGCGGGGTGCGGTGCGCGGACGACGTCGACCCGGGCGTTGTACGCGGTCAGCAGCCGGGTCATCGACCCCTCCAGTCCCGGATCGGTGACCACGGTGACCGGGTGGCCGTGGACCATGCCGGCCAGGGCGAGCCCCAGGCCGAGGGTGCCGCTGGTGGACTCGATGATCCTGCCGCCGGGCCGCAGGTCACCGCGGGCACGGGCCCGTTCCACCATGTGCAGGCCGGGACGGTCCTTGATGCCACCGGGGTTGAAGCCCTCCAGCTTCGCCCAGAAGCCCCGGCCGGCCGGGGTCAGCGGCTCCGAGACGCGCAGGACGGGAGTGTTGCCGACCAGCGAGGACATGGCGGTGGCCAGGGGAGAGGGCGCGAGGTGCGGGAGGGCGGTGTTCGTGGGACGCATGACGTTCGCCTTCGCTCGATGAGTTCGGGGGATGTGCTCATCTCGTGCCG
>NZ_JCANQV010000352.1:0-5475 GCF_059553635.1 Candidatus Streptomyces philanthi | reverse complement strand
GCAGTGCGGGAGCGGGCCGTACCGCCGGGCCGGGCCCCTCCCGGGGCGGCGGGACCATGACGTCCCGTACGGTCTCCCGCTCGACGGTCGTCCTGGTCTCCCGCTCATGACGGACCCGCTCGGTGTCCCGCCCCGCCCTCGGGGACACGCGCACCACCGGCGGCACGGGCGCGTCCGGCTCCCCGGGCGCGCCGGGCAGTGTCTCGATCCGTTCGAACGGGCCGGGCAGCCGGGGCCGTACGCGCGTACGGCGGGGCCCGCCGGCCCGGTCCCCGGGCGACGGCGGCGCGTACCGCGCCAGCAGCCGGTCGACGTAGTCAGGCATCCGCGCACAGCTCCAGGTAGTAGCGGCGCCGCTGCGGGCTCAGCGCCAGGATCTCGGGCTCGCTCCAGCCGTACGCCGAGGCCAGCAGATGGACGTCGAGGAGGACGTCCCGGGCCCAGGCGTCCAGTTCGGTCCACAGGTACGCGGCGATGTCCAGCTCGGCCGGGGTGGCCGCGCCGCACTCGGGGCAGGTGATCGTCAGCGTCAGCTCGGCGCCCGGATCGGCCCGCTCCGCGGCCTCGGCGAACCGCTCCAGCACCGGGCCGGGCAGCGCCGCCAGCTCCTCGTCCGACGCGGGACGGCCGTCCCGCCGTGCGGTCAGGACGCAGCGGGCGCCGAGCATCCGCCGCGCCTCCTCGGGGCCGGCCGCCGAGGACGCCACCGCGGTGAGGTCGGCGGGCGCGGGCAGCCGGAAGCGGACCGCCCACCCGCCCTCCTCGACCGGCAGCCCGCCCTCGGGCGCCCGGGGGCGCGTGGCGAGGGCGCCCGCGTCCAGCTCGCACTCCATCGCCTCGCCGCACTCCGCCGCCGCGCAGTCCAGCGTGACCTCCATCCGGTCCCCGAACAGCGCCCGGCGCAGCGCGAACAGATCGGCCGCCCGCTCCCCGAGCGGCGCCGCCAGCAGCGCGCCGGGCTCCGCCCCGGGGCGGGCCGCACGGTGCAGCAGCAGGGCCCGGCCGTCGTCACGCTCGGCCAGCCCGGCCTCCCAGAGGGTCAGCAGTTCTTCGGGCCCGGTGACCGCCATTCCTCCCCCAAGTGCCGTGATGCGGACCGCCGTACGGGCCGGCTCAGGCCGGATGCGTGAACGACGGCTCCTGCGGCTCCGGCACCTCGTAGTCCCGTTCCCAGCCCTCGCACTCCAGCTTCAGGCTCTGGATGGCGACGGCGTTGGCGTTGGCGTCCATCTCGCCCAGCACCTGGTACTCGCTCGGCCAGGAGCGGTAGATCTTGTGCGAGACGGCGACCTGGCCCGCCTCGTTGAGGACCTGGATGACGATGTCCTTGCGGAAGTCGGCCAGCGACACCTCGGAACCGAGGCCGGCGCCGACCTGCCAGACCTTGTTGGCCCAGCGGTCGAACTCCGGGTCGTGGGTGACCCCGCGCTCCAGCGTGATGCCCTCGAACTCCGAGCGGCCCGGCGACTTGCGCGGGGAGCTGGGGTCGCCGCCGTTGCGGTGCTTGACGACCTCGGTGGTCCGCTTCAGCGGGCTGATCTTGCTGACGCCCGCGACCGTACGGCCGTCCCACAGCACCAGGAACTTGAAGTTCTTGTAGGGGTCGAAGCGATGGGCGTTGATCTGGAACTCGGCCATGAGAACCCTTTCGAGGGGCCACCGGCTTCAGCTGGTGGGGGAAGCGAATCCGTGATTGCGCTGCGGAGCGGCGCAGTGCCTGGTCTTGAACATGAGGCGTCGTCAAGAGCGGTAGCGTTTGGGCTGTGGCTAGAGGAGATCGCCGGGAGTCGCTGAACCTTCGCGTGCCCCCGGATCTGAAGCGGCGGGTCGAGGGGTACGCCCACCGGGCCGGTATCTCGATCAATGCGGCAGCGTGCGTTCTCCTCGCCGAAGCCCTGCGCCGTGAGCGGAGCCGCCAAAGGTGATCCGCGCCTACAAGTTCCTGCTCCGCCCTACGGCCCGCCAGGCCCAGGCCCTGCGCGCGATGCTGGCCGATCACCGTTCCCTCTACAACGGTGCGCTCCAGGAGCGCAGGGACGCCTGGCGGCACAGCTCGAAGACCAGCGTCCGGTACGGCGGCCGATCTGCGCAGCTCAAGGAGATCCGGGCGTTCGGCCCCGGGGGGCAGGGCCGCTGGTCGTTCTCCTCCCAGCAGGCCACGCTGCGCCGCCTGGACAAGGCATTTCAGGCGTTTTTCCGCCGGGTCAAGAAGGGTGAGAAACCGGGCTACCCGCGATTCAAGGGGCTCGGCCACTTCGACACCGTCATCTTCCCGAGGGACGGCGACGGCTGCCGCTGGGACTCCACCCCGCACGACCGGCTGACCCGTGTCCGTCTGCAAGGCGTCGGGCACATCCGCGTGCACCAGCACCGTCCGGTGCGGGGCCGTGTGAAGACGATCGCCGTCAAACGGGAAGGCAACCGCTGGTACGTGGTTCTCTCCTGCGACGAGGTGCCCGCCGAGCCGCTGCCGGCCACGGGCACGGTCGTCGGCATCGACATAGGCGTCACGCACTTCCTGACCACCTCCGGCGGCGAGCACTTCACCAACCCCCGCTTCCTCGAAAGGACCGCCGGGGAACTCGCCGAGGCGCGGCGGCACCTGGCGACGTTCCCCCGCCGCACCAAGCAGCACCGTGCCGCTGCCCGCAAGGTCGCCAAGATCCACACCAGGATCCGTCGCCAGCGTCTGGACCACGCGCACAAGACCGCCCTCGTCCTCGTCCGCAGTCACGACGCGATCGCGCACGAACGGCTGAACACCGCGGGCATGACCAGAAAACCCGCTCTCAGGCCCGACCCTGAACAGCCCGGTGTGTTCCTCCCGAATCAGCGGGCCGCGAAGGCCGGACTCAATCGATCGATCCTCGACGCGGGTTGGGGGGTGTTCCTCGCGATCCTCGCCAACAAGGCTGAAAGCGCCGGTCGGACCGTCGTCGCAGTGGACCCCCGCAACACCTCCCGCACCTGCCCGATCTGCGGGCACATCGCGAAGGAGAACCGCGTCACCCAAGCGAAGTTCCAGTGCGCGACGTGCGGCTTCACCACGAACGCGGACCACGTCGGCGCGCTGAACGTCCTCGACAGGGCCGGGCTGGCCCTCTGTGCCGCTGCCTAGCGGGCGACACAGGAAGTCCGCCGCTTCAGCGGTGGGTGGAGTCACCAGGATCCTTCGTGTCCTTGTCCTTCACGGCCCGTGGCGTCGAACTGGCCGGCCATCTGCCGGATCGTGACGACCACGAACTCCGCGGGCCTGACCGGGGCGATGCCCACCACCACATGGACGATGCCGCGCTCGATGTCCTCGTCCGTCGTGGTGTCCTTGTCGCACTTGACGAAGTACGCCTGGCGCGGGGTGCCGCCCTTGAAGGCGCCCTTCTCGAACAGCCCGTGCAGATAGGCGGAGGCGTGGAGGCGGATCTGCTGCCACAGCTGCTCGTCGTTGGGCTCGAAGACGGCCCAGCGCAGCCCCCGCAGCAGGCTCTCCTCGATGTGCAGCGCCAGCCGCCGCACCGGGACGTACCGCCACTCGCTCTCCAGCGCGTCCGCGCCGGCCAGGGTGCGTGCGCCCCACACCAGCGGCCCGATCACCGGGAACGTCCGCAGGCAGTTGACGCCGAGCGGGTTGAGCAGGCCGTTCTCGCGGTCGCTGAGCCGCACGGACAGGGCGCGCACCCCGGCGAGCCGGGCCTCCGTGCCGGCCGGTGCCTTCCATACGCCGCGTTCGCCGTCCGTACGGGCGATGACGCCCGCGACGGCGCCGCAGGGCGGGAAGGAGCGCAGCCGCCCGGTGAGCGGGTCGGTCATCTCCAGGTGCGGGAAGTACAGGGCGGCGTGGTCGCTGCGGACGGGCGTGAAGGCGTCGATCCCGGCGCGGGCGGCGTCCACGCTTCCCCAGGCGGCGGGCGCGTCCGTGAGCAGGAAGATCCGCTGCTGGCGGCACAGCCGGTCGGCCGCCGACAGCACCGTGATCATGTCGTCGGCGGATTCGTACGACGCCAGTTCCGGCAGGGCCAGCAGATTGATGTCCGGTACGTCGCGCAGCGCCTGGAGGCCGGTCCTGCGGGACTCGCTGCCGATGAGGTCGCCGGGGCCGGGCGGATCGCCGTCCTCCCCGCCGCGCAGCGGGAAGACCGGCGGGTTGACGGACGCCTCCAGGCCCAGATCGTTGGCGCACTCGCCGACGAACCGCACCACGTCGCGGGGATCGGTGGACCCGGCGACGACCTGGAGCCGCCGCCCGAACGCGATGACCTGGGCGCCCGCGAACGCGTGCCGCCCCGGCGCGTCCGGCAGCGAGCGCAGCTTGTGCTCCAGCAGCAGCGCCAGCTCCGTGACGGTGCGGGGGGCCTCGCCGTCGCAGTCCGGGTCGTAGAGGGTGAACTCCCGCTCGACGTGTCCGATCTTGACGGTGAGAGCGACGTCGAGGGCGGGCAGCTCGTGGTGGAACGCCTTGGAGACCGTGCCGGAGGGGTCGGGCCGGTCCTCCCCGACGGCCCGGACGCGGATCAGTGACGAGCCCGCGTTGACCACCGTCTCGGCGAACCTGCCGCTGCCGGGGTCCATGGACAGGCCGGAGAAGGACTCCCGGGCGGTGCCGTGCGCGTCGAGGACCTGGAGGTTGAACGTCCGGCCGCGGGGGTGGTGCGCGGTCTCCTCGGCGTTCTCCCCGTCCCCGTGGTGGCCGGGGGTGTCGTGGTCGACGACGAGCCGCAGGCCCGAGCCCCACGCGCCGGGCTCCTTGGCGTGCGCCTCCAGCACCGGGCAGCGGCTGTGGCCCTCGGTGGACTCCAGGGTGAGGTGCGCCTCGCAGCCGCTGCCCGCCCGGGCGGCGCGGACGATCACCGCCACGGCGCCGCCGTTGCCGAAGAACTGGTGCACGGCGTACGAGAGGGGGCTGCGGGAGGTCAGTCCGCCGAAGCGGCGCTCGAAGTCGGCGAAGCTCGTGACCCGCACGGGGGTGTTGAGCGGGCCGCGTCGGGTGTGGCCGATGAACGCGGTGACGGATGTGGTGACGGTGGTGATGCTGCGGATGCTGCTGGGAAGCTCTTCGACGTAGACACCGGGATAGGTCGTATGCGCCGGCATTCCCCCTCCAATCCCTTCAGGCACCGAGCGTGAGGACACCAAGAAATCGAGAGACCTGGAATGGGGGAGGGGCGGCGGGCACGGGGGAGTCCATGGCCGCTGCTCGCGCGCGGTCGCGCGTCCCCCCGAAACCCATCAAGTTCCCCCGTCTGCGCCCGCTGCGAAACGGTCTGCCGACCACCTGCACGGGACCAAGCCCGAAGCTTGTGACTCCTGATGCGTAAGTTCCCAACGCAGTGTCCGCCGTGGGGAGTTGGCGGGTCAAGGGGGCTTCTGGACACGCCCTGCGAAGAGAATGTGAGCAGGCGTCACACCTTCTTCCCGGGCAGCCTCCCCCGCCTCCCGGACCGGAATCCCGCGGCGCGGGGCGTACGGGGGCGCGGCGAC
>NZ_JCANQV010000351.1:0-5483 GCF_059553635.1 Candidatus Streptomyces philanthi | reverse complement strand
CCGGACGCGGTGCCCCGCGCCCCGTCGACGACCGCCACGACCGTGAGGTTGCGGCCCCGGGTGACGCCGTTGGTCGTCAGCGCGCTGCCCGCCCAGCGCAGATGGGCGCCGGAGGTCTCCTCGGCGATCACCACACAGCCGTCCGCCTCGGACAGCTCCAGCACCCGCTCGACGATCTCGTGCGGCACGGTGGTACGAGGGGTCATCGTCCGGCCTCCCGGGTCGTCTCGGGACCGCGGCTCCCGGCCCTCCGGTCGCTTGCCTGACGGCTCATCGCCCGCCCTCCCGCGTCGTGTTCAGGCTGTGCTGTCCCGGGGAGCGACCCCCGGACCCCCGGCCGCTCGTGGTGACCGCTCATCGCCCGCCCTCCCGCGTCGTGTTCAGAATGTTCACGCCCTCGAAGAGGGCCGAGGGGCAGCCGTGGGAGACCGCGGCGATCTGGCCCGGTTGGGCCTTGCCGCAGTTGAAGGCGCCGCCCAGGACGTAGGTGTCCGGGCCGCCGACCGCGGTCATCGAGCCCCAGAAGTCGGTGGTGGTCGCCTGGTAGGCGACATCGCGCAGCTGCCCGGCCAGCCGCCCGTTCTCGATCCGGAAGAACCGCTGACCGGTGAACTGGAAGTTGTGGCGCTGCATGTCGATCGACCACGAGCGGTCGCCGACGACGTAGATCCCGCGCTCCACGCCCGCGATCAGCTCCTCGGTGGACGGCCCGTCCGGCGCCGGGAGCAGCGAGACATTGGCCATCCGCTGCACCGGTACGTGGTGCGGGGAGTCCGCGAACGCGCACCCGTTGGAGCGCGCCGCGCCCGTCAGCCGCGCGATGCGGCGGTCGAGCTGGTAGCCGACGAGGACGCCGTCCTTGACGAGGTCCCAGGACTGCGCGGCGACGCCCTCGTCGTCGTAGCCGACCGTCGCCAGGCCGTGCGGGGTGGTCCGGTCGCCCGTGACGTTCATCAGCGGGGAGCCGTAGGCCAGTTCGCCCAGCTTGTCGGGGGTGGCGAACGAGGTGCCCGCGTACGCCGCCTCGTAGCCCAGCGCCCGGTCCAGTTCGGTGGCGTGGCCGACCGACTCATGGATGGTCAGCCACAGGTTGGACGGGTCGACGACCAGGTCGTAGCGGCCGGGTTCGACGCCGGGCGCCCGCATCTTCTCCTCAAGGAACCCGGGAATCCGCTCCAGTTCGCCGTCCCAGTCCCACTCCCCGCCGGTCAGGTACTCCCAGCCGCGGCCGGCCGGCGGCGCCAGGGTGCGCATGGTGTCGAAGCCGCCGCTCGCCGGGTCCACCGCGACCGCCGTCAGCTCCGGGTGCAGCCGCACCCGCTGCTGGACGGTGCTGGTGCCCGCGGTGTCGGCGTAGAACTTGTTCTCCTGGACGGTCAGCAGCGAGGCGTCGGCGTGCGCCACCCCGGGCGCCGCCAGCAGCCGCGCGCTCCACTCCGCCAGCAGCCCGGTCTTGTCGGCGTCGGACACCTCGAACGGGTTGATCCGGTACGCGGAGACCCAGGAACGGTCCGTGTGCACCGGCTCCTCGGCCAGCTCCACCCGCCCGTCCGCCCCGTCCCGCCCGGACGCCGCGAGCACCGTGGCCGACAGCTTCGCCATCTCCACCGCCCGCGACGCCACGCGCGCCGCCGCGTCCATCGTCAGATCGACGCCGGACGCGAAGCCCCAGGCCCCGCCGTGCACCACCCGCACCGCGTAGCCCAGGTCGGTGGTGTCGAAGGACCCGGACAACCGGGCGTCGCGCAGCCGCCAGGCCGCGTCGCGCACCCGCTCCAGGCGGAAGTCGGCGTGTTCCGCGCCCAGCGCGCGGGCCCGCGCCAGCGCGGCGTCGGCCAGCGCGCGCAGCGGCAGGGCAAGGAACGTCTCGTCGGGTTCAGGGGGTGAAGCAGGCACGGCGTCCTCCCGTAGTCGGCGCCTGCATCATGCCGTGTACGGCGCCCGCGGGCCCAGACCGCGCCGCCCGCGGGGCGCGGGGGAGAGGGCCGGTCCTGTAGGGACCCGACAGGGACCGGCAGGCGCCCCTGTACGAGCCCGATTCCCCGGATCGGCCCCCTGACCGCTAGTTTCGTACCGAACGCAGGACGGACAGAGAACGGAAAGGGTGATCTCGTGAGCCGCTCGGTTCTGGTCACCGGAGGCAACCGCGGCATCGGTCTCGCCATTGCCCGCGCCTTCGCCGAGGCAGGCGACAAGGTCGCCGTCACCTACCGCTCGGGCGAGCCGCCCGAGGGGTTTTTGGCCGTGAAGTGCGACATCACGGACGCCGAGCAGGTGGACCGCGCGTACAAGGAGATCGAGGAGAAGCAGGGCCCGGTCGAGGTGCTGGTGGCCAACGCCGGCATCACCCGTGACCAGCTGCTGATGCGGATGTCCGAGGAGGACTTCACCTCGGTCGTCGACACCAACCTCACCGGTACGTTCCGGGTGGTCAAGCGCGCCAACCGCGGCATGCTGCGGGCCCGCAAGGGCCGGATCGTGCTGATCTCGTCGGTGGTGGGCCTCTACGGCGCGCCGGGCCAGGCGAACTACGCCGCCTCCAAGGCCGCGCTGGTGGGCTTCGCCCGTTCCCTCTCCCGGGAGCTGGGCAGCCGCAACATCACCGTCAACGTCGTCGCCCCCGGCTTCGTCGACACCGACATGACCCGCGCGCTCAGCGACGAGCAGCGGGAGAACATCGTCAAGCAGGTGCCGCTGGCGCGCTACGCGCAGCCCGAGGAGGTCGCCGCCTCCGTCCGCTTCCTGGCCTCCGACGAGGCCGCGTACATCACCGGAGCCGTCATTCCCGTCGACGGCGGATTGGGCATGGGTCACTGATCACATGAGTGGAATCCTCGCAGGCAAGCGCATCCTCGTCACCGGTGTGCTCACCGAGTCGTCCATCGCCTTCCAGGCCGCCAAGGTCGCCCAGAACGAGGGCGCGGACGTGATCCTCACCGGCTTCGGCCGGCTCTCGCTCGTCGAGCGCATCGCCAAGCGGCTGCCCAAGCCCGCCCCGGTGATCGAGCTGGACGTCACGAACCAGGAGCACCTGGACGGACTGGCCGGCAAGATCCGCGAGCACCAGGGCGAGGACGCCCGCGTCGACGGCATCGTGCACTCGATCGCCTTCGGCCCGCAGGGCGCCTTCAACTTCCTGGAGGCGTCGTGGGAGGACGTCGGCACCGCGGTGCAGGTCTCGGCGTACTCCTACAAGGCGCTGGCGATGGCCTGCCGCCCGCTGATGGGACACGGCGCCTCGATCGTCGGCCTCACCTTCGACGCGCAGATCGCCTGGCCCAAGTACGACTGGATGGGCGTGGCGAAGGCGGCGCTGGAGAGCACCAACCGCTACCTGGCGCGTGACCTGGGCCCCGAGGGCATCCGCTGCAACCTGGTGTCGGCCGGCCCCATCAAGTCGATGGCCGCCAAGTCGATCCCCGGTTTCGAGGAGCTGGCGGACGTGTGGAACCACCGCGCCCCGATCGGCTGGGACCTCGCCGACCCGGAGCCGGCCGGCCGCGGCGTCGTCGGTCTGCTGTCCGACTTCTTCCCGCGCACGACCGGCGAGATCGTGCACGTCGACGGCGGCGTGCACATGATGGGCGCCTGACGGCGCACATGATGGGCGTCCGGCGCCCGTAGCGCATCCCCACTGCCCGTCCCGGTCCGCCGGGGCGGGCAGAACGCGTTCCCCGGTCGAGAAGCGGCGGCGCGCCCGCCACACTGGGACGCAGGTGCCCGGGAGTCCCCCGGCGTACCGTGGGGAGGAGGTACCGGCGTGCGCGGACCCCGAAGCCGCAGGGCAACCCTCGCATGCGTCCTCGTGTCGGCGGCGGGCGCCTTCCTGACGTCCCCGGTGGCCCGGGCGGCACCGCCGGGCCCGGCCGACCATCCGCAGGACGTCCCCCGCCCCCACTGCCGTACCACCGTCAAGGGCGGCACCGGCACGGCGGACTGCTTCAACCCGAACGGCACCACGGCCCGCGTCCGGCTGCACGTCGACTGCCGCCGCTGGTACGACCCCGACGTCGACACGCCCGCCGTGGAGGTGGGGCCCGCCCGGCAGATCACCCTCGCTGGCCGCTGCTGGCGCGAGGTCCGTGACGTGTGGGTCGGCTACGACGGCTGATCCGCCGCCCGCGGGCGCGGCGCGGGACGGCAGCCGTAGGGGTGGGCGGCGGCCTCCGACGCGGCCCGCTCGGCGTCGCCGTCGCGGATCGCCGCCACCAGCCGGGCGTGGTCCGTGTGCGCCTCCGGGCGCAGTTCCTCCCCGACGTCGGCGCGCAGGAAGTCGCGCAGCACGCCCCCGAGATCGGCGTAGACCGCGGCCAGTACGTCGTTGTGGGAGGCCGCGACGATCGCGGTGTGCAAGGTGGCGTCCGCCTCGACGAAACCGGCGGCGGTGCCGGACGCCCAGGCCGCCTCGCGCCGCTCCAGCAGCGCGTCGAGCTGCCGCAGGTCCCGCGCGGTGCGGCGGTGCGCGGCCAGCCGCGCCCCCTCCGCCTCCAGCGCGCTGCGCAGCTCGGCCACGTGCGAGGGGTCGGCGTCGGCGAACCGCCTGCGCAGCACCCCGGCCAGCTCGCTGGTGGCCAGGACGTACGTGCCCGAGCCCTGCCGGATGTCCAGCAGCCCGTTGTGGGCCAGCGCCCGGACCGCCTCGCGGACGGTGTTGCGGGCCACGCCCAGCCGCTCGGAGAGTTCCGGCTCGGTCGGGATGCGGGAGCCCACCGGCCACTCACCGGAGGTGATCTGCGTGCGGAGCTGGGCGATCACCTGGTCGGCGAGGGCGGAGCGGCGGGGCGAGGTCAGGGGCATCGGGGCCCTCCGGGGTACGGGGACGGGGCGAGGGGCCGGGCCGCGGTGTGTGACGCGGAGCACCGGGAATTCCCTCGACGAGGAATCATCCGATGATTCTATGATGGCGCGCATGGCAGAAGACGACCTGGCGACCCTCGGCGCTACCCCCGCACCCCACCCGGCCCCCGCCGCGCCCCAGAACGCCCCCGCGCGCCCGGGGCCCGACCGCCCCGCCTCCCGCTGGCCGGCCCGGATCGTGGTCGTCGGACTCGTCCTGGCCGCCCTCAACCTCCGCCCGGCCGTCACCAGCCTCGGCGCGCTCATGGAGGAGGTCCGCGACGGCCTCGGCATGAGCGGCACCCTCGCCGGACTGCTGACCTCCGTCCCCGCGCTGTGCTTCGCCGCCTTCGGCGTCGCCGCGCCCCGGCTGGCCCGGCGCTGGGGCCCCGGCGCCGTCATCTGCGCCGGCATGGCCGCGATCACCGCGGGCGTCGCGCTGCGGCCGTTCACCGGCGGCACCGCGGGCTTCCTCGCGGCCAGCGCCCTCGCCCTGGCCGGCATCGCGGTCAGCAACGTCCTGGTGCCCGTCGTCATCAAGAGCTGGTTCCCCGACCGCGTCGGCACGATGACCGGCCTGTACTCCATGGCGCTGGCCCTCGGCACCTCGTCCGCCGCCGCCGTCACCGTCCCCCTGACCGGCGCGC
>NZ_JCANQV010000350.1:0-5488 GCF_059553635.1 Candidatus Streptomyces philanthi | reverse complement strand
TCTCGCCGAGGTCCTCGACCTCTTCGGCGGCCAGCCCGGCGCGGGTGCGCTCGGCGCGCGGCAGTATGCCCTTGGTGCCCTCGGGGATGTGGAGCTGCTCGTAGAGGTGCGGGGAGGTGGAGTACGTCTCCTCCGGGTCGTGGAACGGCAGGTCCAGCGCCTTGTTGATCAGCTGCCAGCGCGGGATGTCGTCCCAGTCCACGAGGGTGATCGCGGTGCCCTTGGCGCCCGCGCGGCCGGTGCGGCCGATGCGGTGCAGATAGGTCTTCTCGTCCTCGGGCGACTGGTAGTTGACGACGTGCGTCACGCCCTCGACGTCGATGCCGCGGGCGGCGACGTCGGTGCACACCAGGACATCGACCTTGCCGTTGCGGAACGCGCGCAGCGCCTGCTCGCGCGCGCCCTGGCCCAGGTCGCCGTGGACGGCGCCGGAGGCGAAGCCCCGGCGCGCGAGCTGGTCGGCGATGTCGGCGGCGGTCCGCTTCGTACGGCAGAACAGCATCGCCAGGCCGCGGCCCTCGGCCTGGAGGATGCGCGCGACCATCTCCGGCTTGTCCAGCGAGTGGGCGCGGTAGACGTGCTGGGAGATGTTGGCGACGGTCTGGCCCTCGTCGTCCGGCGCGGTGGCGCGGATGTGCGTGGGCTGCGACATGTAGCGGCGGGCCAGCGAGATGACCTGGCCGGGCATGGTCGCGGAGAACAGCATGGTCTGCCGGGTGGCGGGCAGCAGCTGGATGATCTTCTCGACGTCCGGGAGGAAGCCCAGGTCGAGCATCTCGTCGGCCTCGTCCAGGACCAGGCTGCGGACGTGCGAGAGGTCGAGCTTCTTCTGGCCCGCGAGGTCGAGCAGCCGGCCGGGCGTGCCGACGACGACGTCGACGCCCTTCTGCAGCGCCTCGACCTGCGGCTCGTAGGCCCGGCCGCCGTAGATCGCCAGCACCCGGACGTTGCGGACCTTGCCGGCGGTCAGCAGGTCGTTGGTGACCTGCTGGCACAGCTCACGGGTGGGGACGACGACGAGGGCCTGCGGCGCCTCGGTCAGCTGCTCGGGCGTGGCGCGGCCCGCCTCGACGTCGGCTGGGACGGTGACGCGCTCCAGCAGCGGCAGGCCGAAGCCGAGGGTCTTGCCCGTGCCGGTCTTGGCCTGGCCGATGACGTCGCTGCCGGAGAGGGCGACGGGGAGAGTGAGTTCCTGGATGGGAAAGGGAGAGATGATGCCGACGGCTTCCAGGGCCTCGGCGGTCTCGGGGTAGATCCCGAGATCTCGGAACGTCGTAGACAGAATCTTGCCTCTTCTGTGAAGCGCGGCGCGAGGCGGCGAAGGGGGTCGTACCGCGTCTTCGTACGGGTGGTACGAGGCCGGCGTGATGATGCAGCCGGCCCGACGCGGGACCACGGCCAACGCTCAGGCACTCCCGCCGCGAGCGGTGTCCCTCCTGCTGGGCGTACACGGCGTACGCGCCGCGGGGAGGGCGGTCGGTTGGGAGCCGATCGGGCCACCGACCGGGCATCCGCATTCGTGGATCGGCCCACCGGTACTCGGCAGGGCCATTAGCACTGTACCCCGGATGCGGCGCGCCATCCGAAGGCTTGTGTGAGTGAGAGAGGGAACACGCCAGCGCCGGACGCGGCCGGGCCGCTCCCGGCGGCCTGTCCCGGGGCCGCCGCGCGATGGCCGTCCGGCGTGGCGGGCGGGCTATTGTGCCGGTCATGGAGACGCCAGACAACGCCGCAGCCGACGCGCAGGAACTCACCGGGATCGCCGCCCAGAACTGGGAGCAGGCGTCCGCCGAGCCGCACTACCGGGCCGCCGTGATCGACCTGCTGGGCGCGCTCGCGTACGGCGAGCTGTCCGCCTTCGAGCGGCTGGCGGAGGACGCCAAGCTCGCACCGACCATGGACGACAAGGCCGAACTGGCCAAGATGGCCTCGGCGGAATTCCACCACTTCGAGCGGCTGCGCGACCGCCTGGCGGACATCCAGGCGGAGCCGAACGAGGCGATGGAGCCGTTCGCCGCCGCGCTGGACGAGTTCCACCGCCAGACCGCGCCGTCGGACTGGCTGGAGGGCCTGGTCAAGGCGTACGTCGGTGACTCGATCGCCAGTGACTTCTACCGGGAGGCCGCGGTGCGTCTGGACTCCGACACGCGGGACCTGGTCCTCACGGTGCTGGACGACACCGGGCACGCGTCGTTCGCGGTGGAGAAGGTGCGGGCCGCGATCGAGGCCGATCCGCGGGTCGGCGGGCGGCTGGCGCTGTGGGCGCGGCGGCTGATGGGCGAGGCGCTGTCGCAGGCGCAGCGGGTGGTCGCCGACCGCGACGCGCTGTCGACGATGCTGGTCGGCGGGCTGGCGGACGGTTTCGATCTCGCGGAGGTCGGCCGGATGTTCTCGCGGATCACCGAGGCGCACACCAAGCGGATGGCGGCGCTGGGGCTGGCGGCGTAGCCGTACGGCGGGTCCCGGGGCCGGTGGCGGCCCCGGGGCGGGTTCAGGCCGTCGGCGAGGGGCGCAGCCGGCCGCGGGCGGGGCGGACCAGCACGGACAGCAGGGCGGTGCCCGTCGCCAGGGCGGCGACCAGGACCTCCACGGGGTGTCCCGGGCCCAGGACGGCGCGGGTGACCAGCTCGCCGAACACGGCGGCCACCGGGCCGGTGGCCAGCGTCAGACGGCGTGAGACGAAACGGTCCGGCAGCCGCCGGAGCGCGGCCAGGGAGAGGGCGAGGCCGATGAGCGCGGCGCCGAGCGTTTCCCAGATCATGGTGATCCCTCCCGCGTGACGAGACCGGACGGTGACCCGGTCGTGGGCCGTCGTACCCCGGCCGTACCCGCCGCAACCCTCGGGCCCGCCACGATGTGCGAACGGCGGCCCGGGAGACCTTCCTCCCGGACCGCCGTCCGTGTTCCGCTTCACGGGCGCCGCTGCGGCGCCCCGGATCAGAGCGTGCCGAAGCCGACCTTGCGGACGGTGGGCTCGCCGATCTCGACGTAGGCCAGCCGGTCCGAAGGCACCAGGACCTTGCGGCCGTGGTCGTCCACCAGGCTCAGCAGCGGTGTCGTGCCGCCGAGCGCCTCGGCGACCGCGCGCTCGACCTCTTCGGCAGACTGCCCGCTCTCCAGAACGATCTCGCGGGGCGCGTGCTGCACGCCGATCTTGACCTCCACGGCTTATGTCCCTCCGACGGTCAGTGGGGTGCGCGGCCATCCGCGCCGTACCCCGCACACATTAGCCCGGTACGGGGACGGGCAGGGCGCCGCGGAGCACGCCGGGAGCGAACACGGCGGGCGGCGGCGGACCGGGGTCAGTGCACCTCGGCGCCGTGCAGGGGGAAGCCCGCGATGCCCCGCCAGGCCAGCGAGGTCAGCAGCTGGACCGCGGTCGCGCGGGGGACCGTGCTCTGCGACGACAGCCAGTAGCGGGCCACCACCTGGGAGACCCCGCCCAGGCCCACGGCCAGCAGCATCGACTCGTCCTGGGACAGGCCGGTGTCCTCGGCGATCACGGCGCTGATCGCCTCGGCGCACTCCAGTGACACCTTGTCGACCCGCTCGCGGACGGCGGGCTCGTTGGTGAGGTCCGACTCGAAGACCAGGCGGAAGGCGCCGCCCGGGTCCTCGACGTAGGCGAAGTAGGCGTCCATCGTCGCCGCGACGCGCTGCTTGTTGTCGCTGGTCGAGGCGAGGGCGTTGTTCACCGACCGGAGCAGTGCCTCGCAGTGCTGGTCCAGCAGTGCGAGGTAGAGGTCCAGCTTGCCGGGGAAGTGCTGGTAGAGCACCGGTTTGCTGACGCCGGCCCGCTCGGCGATGTCGTCCATCGCCGCCGCGTGGTAGCCCTGTGCGACGAACACTTCCTGGGCGGCACCCAGAAGCTGGTTGCGCCGTGCGCGACGCGGCAGGCGTGTGCCCCGCGGGCGCGCCGCCTCGGTCTGCTCGATGGCGCTCACGCTGCCTCCCAGAGGTCGTTCCGTACGCGGCGCGCGCTGGACGGCGTACCGCGCCCGCCATCGTACTTTTGGGTAATGAGGCTGTGCGTCGCCGAAGCCGAGAAAATCCGGCCCGGAACGCTGTGGGAAGCCGACATAACACCCCAGGTCATCGGTATTCGTCTTCGTTGAGCTCCACGACGCGTGCCTGCTCGGCGCGGTCCGCCTCGTTCGCCTCGGTCACGGCGCCCGCGGGCCGGGGGCCGCGGCGGGCCGCCTTCTCGGTCTCGGCGTACTCCTCGGCGGCGTCCGCCTCCGGTGCCTCGATGCCGATCGCCGGGGCCTCGCGCGTGTCGTCGTCCTCGAACGTGTCGGGGTCGGTCGGGTCGACGGGCATGATCGCTCCACTCTCTCGCCTGAGGCCGCGCCGGCCGGGTCCGCGCCGGACCCGGGGGCGGCCGCCCTGGTACGAGAGTAGGAGAGCGGCCCCGGCGGCGCGACGCGGTGTGTGACGGCGAACACACGAACGTGTACGTGATCGTCTCGTAACATCGGGGACATGTCTTCGACCGAGTCGCCGGACACCCGGACCACAGCCCTCCCGGTGCCGCCGGCCGGTCCCGGCGGCACGGGGGAGTCGGTCCGGCCCGTGACCCTTCCGGGGCTGACGCTCTACATCCGCACCCCGGCCCCCGACGGCGGCGCCGGCGCGGAGCGCGAGCCCGCGCTCTACGTCCACGGCCTCGGCGGCTCCTCGCAGGTCTGGTCGGCGCTGATGCCGCTGCTCGCCGACCGGCTGGACGGCGAGGCCCTCGACCTGCCGGGCTTCGGCCTCGCCCCGCCGCCCGACGACGGCAACCACTCGATCGCCGCGCAGGCCCGCGCCGTCACCCGCTACCTGGACGCCGCCGGACGCGGCCCGGTGCACCTGATCGCCAACTCGATGGGCGGTTCGGCCGCGACGCGGGTCGCCGCGGCCCGCCCGGACCTGGTGCGCACCCTGACGCTGATCTCGCCCGCGCTGCCGGAGGTGCCCCCGCAGCCGACGGCGCTGCCCACCGCGCTCCTCGCCGTCCCGGGCGTCACCCGCCTCTTCTCCCGCCTCACCCGCGACTGGACGATCGAACGCCGCGCCGCCGAGGTGCTGGCCCTCTGCTACGGCGACCCGGGCAGGGTCACCCCCGAGGGATTCGCCGCGGCCGTCGAGGAGTACGGCCGCAGGCTCGAACTCCCCTACTTCTGGGACGTGATGGAGCGCGGCGCCCGCGCCCTCGTCGACGCGTACACGCTCGGCGGCCAGCACAACCTGTGGCGCCAGGCCGAACGCGTCCTCGCCCCCACCCTCCTGGTCTACGGCGGCCGCGACCGGCTGGTGTCCTCCCGGATGGCGCGCCGCGCCGCCCGCACCTTCCGCGGCTCCCGGCTGCTGCTCCTGCCCGAGGCCGGACATCTGTCGATGATGGAGTACCCGCAGGTCGTGGCGCGGGCCGTGCGCGACCTCCTCGACGACGAGCGGGCCGCCGCCCGCCGGGAGCGGGGCTGACGGCGCGTGGGGCGGCACAGCA
>NZ_JCANQV010000349.1:0-5496 GCF_059553635.1 Candidatus Streptomyces philanthi | reverse complement strand
CGAAGCGGTCCAGGGTCATGTGCGGTGCTCCCGTCCGTCGGCTTCCGGGACGGCCGCACCGTACGCCCGGGTGCCGTAAACCACCAGAGGCGCGCCAAGGGCCGCCCGGTGTGCCGGCACCGGGCGGCCCTTGGGCCGGGCGGCCGCGTCACTCCTGCGGCAGCTCGCTCACCCCGTAGTACGCCTGCTTCATCAGCCGTCGCATGTCGTCGAGCATCGGCATCCGCGGGTTGGCGGGGGCGCACTGGTCGGCGTAGGCGTTGCGGACCTGGCGGGGCAGGGCGGCGAGGAACTCCTCCTCGTCGACGCCGGCGTCCCGGAAGGAGGCGGGGATGCCGCAGCGGTCGCGCAGGTCCTCGACGGCCCGCGCGTAGGACTCGACGCCCTCCTCGGGGGTGGCGGCCGGCAGTCCGAGCGCCCTCGCGATCTCCTGGAACCGTTCGGGGGCGCGGTAGACCTCCGCCTTCGGCCAGGGGGTCGCCTTGCCGGTGAGACGGCCGTTGTGGCGGATGACGTGGGGCAGCAGGAGGGCGTTGGTGCGGCCGTGGGCGACATGGAAGGTGTTGCCCAGGGTGTGCGCCATCGCGTGGACCATGCCGAGGAAGGCGTTGGCGAAGGCCATTCCGGCGACCGTCGAGGCGTTGTGCATCTTCTCGCGGGCCTCGGGGTCCTCGGCGCCGGCCACCACGCAGCGCTCCAGGTTCTCGAAGATCAGCTTGATGGCCTGGAGGCAGAGTCCGTCGGTGTAGTCGTTGGCGTAGACCGAGACATACGCCTCGGTGGCGTGGGTGAGGGCGTCGAAGCCGGAGTCGGCGGTGACGGCGGGCGGGAGGCGCAGCGGCAGCTCCGGGTCGACGATGGCGACGTCGGGGGTGAGCGCGTAGTCGGCGAGCGGGTACTTCTGCGCGGCCCCGGGGTCGGAGATGACGGCGAAGGGGGTGACCTCGGAGCCGGTGCCCGAGGTGGTGGGCACGGCCACCAGCCTGGCCTTCTCCCCCAGGGAGGGGAACTTGTAGGCGCGCTTGCGGATGTCGAAGAACTTCTCCTTGGTGTCCGCGAACTCCACCTCGGGCCGCTCGTACATCAGCCACATGATCTTGGCGGCGTCCATCACCGAGCCGCCGCCCAGCGCGATGATCGTGTCCGGGCGGAAGTCCCGCATCCGGGCGGCGCCCTCCTTGACGGTCGCCAGTTCCGGGTTGGGCTCGACGTTGTCGATGACCTGGACGACCACCGGGTGCGCGCGCCGCTGGAGGATGCCGGTGGCCTTCCGTACGAAGCCGAGGGCGGACATCGTCGCGTCGGTGACGAGCGCGACCCGCTCGATCCCGGGCATCTCGCCCAGGTAGCGCAGCGCGTTGCGCTCGAAGTAGATCTTCGGGGGGACCTTGAACCACTGCATGTTGGTGTTGCGCCGTCCGATCCGCTTGATGTTGACGAGGTTGACGGCGGTGACGTTGCCGGAGACCGAGTTGTGTCCGTACGAGCCGCAGCCGAGGGTGAGCGAGGGCAGGAAGGCGTTGTAGACGTCGCCGATGCCGCCGAAGGTCGAGGGCGAGTTGACGATCACCCGGACCGCCTTGACCCGCTTGCCGAACTCCTCGGCCAGCTCCTCGTCCCTGGTGTGGACGGCGGCGCTGTGCCCGAGGCCGTCGAACTCGACCATCCGCGCGGACAGTTCGATGCCCTCCTCTGTGGAGCCGGCGCGCAGGCAGGCCAGGACGGGCGAGAGCTTCTCGCGGGTGAGGGGTTCGCCGGGGCCGACCTCGGCGCACTCGGCGACCAGGACGAGGGTGCCCTCGGGGACGGTGAAGCCGGCCCGCTCCGCCACCTCGGCCGCGGACCTGCCGACGACCTCGGCGTTCAGCCGGGCCTCGGCGCAGTTGTGCGCGAAGGCGGTGGTGCCGAAGACGTACTCCTCCAGCAGGGTCTTCTCGGACGGGGAGACGAGGTACGCGCCGAGCCTGCGCAGTTCGGCCAGGCCCTGGTCGTAGATCTCCGTGTCGAGGACGACGGCCTGTTCGGAGGCGCAGATCATGCCGTGGTCGAACGCCTTGGAGAGCACGATGTCGTGGATCGCGCGGCGCAGGTCCGCGCTCTTGTGGACATAGGCGGGGACGTTGCCCGCGCCGACGCCGAGGGCCGGCTTGCCGCACGAGTAGGCGGCCCGGACCATGGCGTTGCCGCCGGTGGCGAGGATGGTGGCGACGCCCTCGTGGTGCATGAGGTGGTGGGTGGCGGCCATCGAGGGCCGCTCGATCCACTGGACGCAGTCCTCGGGCGCGCCCGCCGCGACGGCCGCCTCGCGGACGATCCGGGCGGCCTCGGCGCTGCACCGCTGGGCCGAGGGGTGGAAGGCGAAGACGACCGGGTTGCGGGTCTTCAGGGCGATGAGGGCCTTGAAGACGGTGGTCGAGGTCGGGTTGGTGACGGGGGTCATCGCGCAGACGACGCCGACCGGTTCGGCGATCTCGGTGACGCCCTCCAGGTCGTCGCGGCGGATCACCCCGGCGGTGCGCAGGCCGGCCATGGAGTGGGTGACGTGTTCGCAGGCGAAGAGGTTCTTGACGGCCTTGTCCTCGAAGACGCCGCGGCCGGTCTCCTTCACCGCGAGCCGCGCGAGGTCCCCGTGGGCCGCGAGCGCCGCGAGGGCGGCCTTGGTGACGATGTGGTCGACCTCTTCCTGGGTGAACGCCTCGAAGGCGGCGAGCGCCTTCAGCGCCCGCTCGACGAGGTCGTCGACCGCTCCTTCCACCGCGGGGTCCGGTGCGCTGTTCTCCCTGGCCTGCATGGCAGGTCCTCCTTGCCTGGAGCGGATCCTGATGTCTCCATCAGATCTCCACCGCGGGCGCGCCCGTGACGGCAAACGCCCTGAAAAGCCGGGCCCGAAGTCCCTTCGTTTCCGGGGCGGGGACTTTGATCACCGCTCCGACCTGCGGTGATGTACAGGGACCAAAGTCCGTCCACCACTTGTGAAAACTTTCACGAAACATGCGGAACGGCGGCTCGTATACGCCCGGACGCCCCCGTTCGGCCATTCACCGGGCCGCCGCACCACCGCCGGGGCCCCACGCGGCGGCCGGATACCCATGCCCCCGCGCCTCCGGGGGCGGCCGGTCCGCCGCCGCCACGCACCACATCCCCCCAGGCCGCACACGGAATCCCCACCGCTCCCCCGCCGCGCGACCGCATCCGTTCACGCCATTACTCTCAGCTTTCATCTATCGACCGAAAGCGATCGCTTCGGATGCGTTCATCGTTCCCGCTGAGACAGACTCCCGTCCGGTATCTGCACCAACGAGCAAGGGAGTGTTCGGAATGCGGTACATCACTGGGGGGATCGCGCTCGCCGCGGCTCTGGTCCTCGGCACCATGGCCGGCGGTGCGCAGGCCGCCACCGCCAAGGACGCCACGCCGGAGCAGCCCGCCCGGACCACCGCGCTGTACGCCCCGACGGCACTGGTCCTCACCGTCGGCCAGGGCGAGAACCGCGCGAGCGCCGCGGTGCAGCGCGCGGTCACCCTGAACTGCCTGCCGCCGTCCGGCAGCCACCCGGCCCCGAAGGCCGCCTGCGCCCAGCTGCGCGAGGTCGCCGGCCAGTTCGACAAGGTGGTCCAGGCCGGCGGTACGCGGATGTGTACCAAGGAGTGGAACCCGGTCGTGGTGACGGCGGACGGTGTGTGGGAGGGCCGCCGCGTCTCGTACACCCACACCTTCGCCAACCCCTGCGCGATGCTCGACGGCAAGGGCGCGGTGTTCGAGTTCTGACCGGCCGGCCCGCCCCCGGCACGGCACCGGCCCCCGGACGTCGCATCCGTCCGGGGGCCGGTGGCCCCGCCGCGCGGGACGGGCCCGGCGGCGGGGTGGTGCGGGTCAGCCGATCTCGGCGCCGTACGCCTGGAGCGCCGCCGGGACGGGCTGGAAGAAGGTCTCGCCGCCCTGCGAGCAGTCGCCGCTGCCGCCGGAGGTGAGGCCGAGCGCCGACTCGCCGTCGAAGAGGGCGCCGCCGCTGTCACCGGGCTCGGCGCAGACGTCGGTCTGGATCAGACCGTTGACCGTGCCCTCCTGGTAGTTGACGGTGGCGTCGAGCGCCTTGACGGTGCCGTCGTGCACCTGGGTGGTGCTGCCGCTGCGCTGCACCTTCTCACCGACGGTCGCGTCCGCGGCCTTGGTGATCTTCTGGGTGCTGCCGTTGTAGAGGTCCACCTCGCTGGGGTGGTCGGCGTCCCCGGTGTAGCGGGCGATGGAGTAGTCGCTTCCGGGGAAGGTGGACTCCTCGGTGCTCGCCACCGTCTGGCCGCCCTGCTGGTCGGACCAGTCCTTGACGGCGTTGCCGCAGTGGCCGGCCGTCAGGAAGTAGGGCTGGCCGCCCTTGACGACGTTGAAGCCGAGCGAACAGCGGGCGCTGCTGCCCCAGATCGCGTCACCACCGGCGATCAGCGGCTTGAACTCGCCCTTGCTGTGGCGGAGTTCGACCGTGTCACCGAGACCCTTGGTGACCTTGGACAGCCGGTCGAGGGACGCGCCCTTGACGGTGCTGTCGGCGGTCACCACGACCTTGTTGCTGACCGGGTCCATGCTCCAGGCGGTGCCCGGGATGGTGGCCTTGGCCGCCAGCGTCCGGCGGGCCGAGTCGAGCTGCGCCAGGGTGTGCCCGACCATTCTGGCCTCGGCACCCTTCGCGCGGACCGCCGCGGCGGCCTTCTCGTCGACGACGTTGACCACGAGCTTCTTGGCCTTGGCGTCGTAGAACGCGCCGGCCGTTCCGGTCTTCAGCTGCGACGCGAGCGTCGTCGCCTGGTCCGAGGAGAGGGTGCGGGGGGTGGGTGCGGTGGCCGTGCTGGTGCCGGCCATCGCGAGGGTCGCGGTGGCGGCGAGCGCCAACGCCCCGGCACCGGCCAGGACCGCGCGACGCTGGGAAGTGCGACGGTGCTTCAACTCATGCCTCCCGTGGGGGGAAGGGCCCGCCGTGTGGGGACGGTGAGGGCCCGGAGAGTGGAGTGGTTCGACCCATGGACCGGGAACTGCCCCGACGTCCGCACCTCGGGGAGTCGCGTCCATGCCAACGTGCGTCGCCGAGTATCCCCACCCGTCTCCGTCGGGCACAAGGCCGACTTCCGGTCGCCGGTACGAGAGTTCACCTTTTCCTCACACCACGGTCACCCCGATATCCGCGCACGTCGTCCCTCAGGACGAACACCTGTGGCAACAGAGCGGAACCGGTGACGTGCGGGGCGTGAGCCCGGGGCTGTCCGGAAGACGCCCCTCCCCCGCGCGGCGCACGGCCCGAAGGGCTGCCTTCGGGCCGTGCGGAAAGATGTGGCGGTTTCAGGGAGATGACGGGCGCCGCCGCGTCAGGAACGGCGGCCGTCCGATGTCAGGGGCGGCGTCAGGAGCGGCGGCGGCGTTCCGGGCCGGGCTCCGGTGCGGGCGGGCCGGGCTCGGCGAGGGGTTCCGGGGCGGGGCCGGGGTCCGCGAGCAGGGCCGGGTCACCGA
>NZ_JCANQV010000348.1:0-5535 GCF_059553635.1 Candidatus Streptomyces philanthi | reverse complement strand
CGCTGGGGCCCCTGACCGGTACCCCGCTGCGGCCCGCCGCCGGGGTGCGGGTGCTCGACCTGACGCGGGTGATCGCCGGCCCGGTCGCCACCCGCACCCTCGCCCTGCTCGGCGCCGATGTCCTGCGCGTCGACGCCCCGCAGCTCCCGGAGAGCCAGGACGCCCACAACGACACCGGCTTCGGCAAGAGGTCGACCGCCCTCGACCTGGGCGCGCGCGCCGACCGGGCCGCCTTCGACGCCCTGCTGGCACAGGCGGACGTCGTGGTCACCGGCTACCGCCCCGGCTGCCTGGACCGCTTCGGCCTGGCGCCCGAGGAGCTGGCCGAGCGCCGCCCCGGCCTGGTCGTCGCACGGCTCTCCGCCTGGGGCGACGACGGCCCCTGGGGCGGCCGCCGCGGCTTCGACAGCCTGGTGCAGGCGGCGACCGGCATCGCCGTCACCGAGGCCGCCGGGGACGGCACGCCCGGCGCCCTCCCCGCCCAGGCGCTCGACCACGGCACCGGCTATCTGCTGGCCGCCGCCGTACTGCGCGCGCTGACCGAACGCGACGACCACGGCGGCACCGCGCTGGCCACCCTGTCCCTGGCCCGCACGGCCCGCTGGCTGCTGCACGACGTACCCCGCGCCACCACCGTCCCCCCGGAACCGTACGACCCCGAGCCGTACCTGGGGTGGACGGACAGCCCGGTCGGACGGCTGCGGTACGCCCTGCCGCCGGTCTCCTTCGACGGCGGCCCCGTCACCTGGACGAGCCCGCCCGGACGGTGCGGCACCGACGCACCCGTATGGCGGTAGGCCGAACGGGTGGCGTACCGGGGGCGGGCGCTCCCGGTACGCCGCGCGACAGCGGGCCTTCCGCTCCGTCAAGGGCCGTTCGGCCGGGGCATTACGCCCTGGCGGCGGGCCGTCCGCGCTCCGTAAGATTCGCCGATGACCGACGAGCGTTATCTCGCCCAGGGCCCCCGCGTGGGCATCCGGCCGTTCACCGAGGACGACCGGGAGGAGTTCACGGCACGGGCGCGGGAGAGCGCGGAGCTGCACCAACCGTGGCTGTACCCGCCCGCCGACCCCGCCGCGTACGACGGCTACCTGGCCAGGCTCCGGGAGCCGCAGCGGGAGGGCTTCCTGGTCTGCGAACGGGACGGCGGCCGGATCGCCGGCTACCTGACGATCAACAACATCGTGCACGGCGCGTTCCGTTGCGGCGCGATCGGCTACGGGGCCTTCACGCACGCCGCCGGGCGCGGCCTGATGAGCGAGGGCCTGCGGCTGGTGCTGCGGTACGCCTTCGGGTCTCTGGGGCTGCACCGTCTGGAGGTCAATGTGCAGCCCGCCAACGTCCGCTCGATCGCGCTGGTCAAGCGTGCCGGGTTCCGGCTGGAAGGTTTCTCCCCCGACTTCCTCCTCATCGACGGCGCCTGGCGCGACCACGAACGCTGGGCGATCACCAGCGAGATGCTGCCGGAGGACGACCCCTTCGAGGACGAGGAGCCCCGCGCGGACGAGGAACCGTTCCCCGGCGACGGCGGGAGGCTCCGGCACCGGGTGTAGGGCGCGCGCACGCCGGTCCGCCGCCCCTCGGAAGGGGAGCGCGCCTCCCTTCCGGTGCCCTCGGAAGAGGCGCCAAGAGACCCTGTTCACCGGGACGTTCAGGGGGTTCCATGGTCAACAGGCGGCCGCCGCAGCCGAGGCGGCCCGGTTCTCCTTGCGAGGCAGTGTGGCCACGAGCGTGCGATGCACCACCCTGACCCTTCCCGCGGCTCCCCTCGGCCCGGACAACCCCCTTCCGGCGCTGCGCGGTGGCGACGACGTCCACCGCGTCGACCTCCCCGACGACGTCCGCCCGCCCGCCGACATGGCCCGCCAGCTCGGCCACGAGCCGCTGCGCTCCCTCCTGCCCGTGGCGCACCGCGACGGATACGGCCGCACCCGCCACCCCGCCACCGTCGACGCGCTGGTCGTCGAGAACGACCGGCTGCGCGCCACCGTCCTGCCCGGCCTCGGCGGCCGCGTCCACTCGCTGTACCACAAGCCCACCGGCCGTGAACTGCTCTACCGCAACCCCGTTCTCCAGCCCGCCTCCTTCGCCCTCAACGGCGCGTGGTTCTCCGGCGGCATCGAATGGAACATCGGCGCCACCGGCCACACCACCCTCTCCTGCGCCCCGCTGCACGCCGCCCGCCTCCGGGCCCCGGACGGCGGCGAGATGCTGCGCCTGTGGGAGTGGGAGCGGCTGCGCGACCTGCCGTTCCAGGTGGACCTGTGGATCCCGGAGGACTCGGACTTCCTCCACGTCGGGGTGCGCATCCGCAACCCGCACCCCCACACCGCGCCCGTCTACTGGTGGTCCAACACCGCCGTCCCCGAGGACGAGCACACCCGGGTGCTCGCCCCGGCCGACTCCGCCTGGCACTTCGGCTACGACCGCATCCTGCGGCAGGTCCCGGTCCCCGTCTCCGGCGGCACCGACCGCAGCTATCCGCTCCGCGGCGACATCCCCGCCGACTACTTCTACGAGGTCCCGGACGACGCCCGCCGCTGGATCGCCTCCCTCGACGCCGACGGCCACGGCCTGGTGCAGACCTCCACCGACCTGCTGCGCGGCCGCAAACTGTTCCTGTGGGGCGCGGGCCGCGGCGGCCGCCGCTGGCAGCGCTGGCTGACCGAACCCGGCACCGGCGGCTACGCCGAGATCCAGGCCGGCCTCGCCCGCACCCAGTTGGAGCACGTACCGCTGGAGGGCGGCGCGGAGTTCGCCTGGCTGGAGGCGTACGGACCGCTCGCCGCCGACGCGCGGACCGTGCACGGCGACGACTGGGGAGCCGCCCGGGACGAGGTCGCCGGCCGTCTCGGCGCGGCCCTGCCGCGGGCCGCCGTCGACGCCGCGTACGCCGCCTGGCGCCCGTACGCCGACCACCCGCCGGAGGAGACGCTGGCCACCGGGTCCGGCTGGGGCGCCCTCGAAGAGGCCAGGATCGGCCGGGGCCTGCCCGGCACCCCCTTCGACGCGGCGGCCCTCGGGGTCGAACAGCGGCCCTGGCTCGCCCTGTTGCGGACGGGGGAGTTCCCGCCCTGCGAGCCGGTGCCCGTCACCGGTCCCGTCTCCCCGGCCTGGCGCGATCTGCTGGAGTCCGCGCCGCCCGGCGCCGCCACCGAGCACCGCCTCGGGCTCGCGCAGTGGTACGCGGGCGACCGCGCCCAGGCCGTACGGAGCTGGGAGCGCGCCCTGGTGCACGGCGGTGCCGGCTGCCTGCCCCTGTACTGCCTCGCCGTCGCCGAGGCCGAGGCCGGCGACGCGGAGCGCGCCGCCGACCGCTACGCCCAGGCGTTCGCCTGCGCCCTGGACGCGGCCGGTGACGAGGCGGAGGACGGGCGGGTCCTGGTGACCGCGCTCGCGCGGGAGACGGTGCCCGCGCTGCTGGCCGCCGGGCGGACCGAGGAGGCCGCCGGCGTCCTCGCCCGGCTGACGCCCGAGGAGGCCGCCCGCGGCCGATTCCGGCTGCTGACCGCCCATGTCCTGCTCGCGCGGGGACGGGCGGCCGAGGCCCGGCGGATCTTCGACGACGGCTTCGAGATCGCCGACCTGCGGGAGGGCGACGAAACCCTGGAGACCACCTGGTACGCCATCGCGGAGCGCCTGGTCGCGGGCTCCGGGCCGGTCGGTGACGAGACGCGCGCCGCCGCCCGCGCCGCGCACCCGCTGCCGGAGCGCTACGACTTCCGGATGCGCCCCGAGTGACCGGGGGACGCCCCACCCGCCGGCGGCCGTGCCGGGAAGCCCCCGGCACGGCCACCACCGTACGCCGTCGCCGTCCGTTCAGGCGGAGGCGTCCTGCCGTCGGTCGACGTACTCGAAGACCGAGCCGTCCGGGTGCCGGGCGACGAGATTGCGGCCGATGGGCGTCGACAGCGGTCCGGCGATGATGTCGGCGCCGACCGCCTTCAGATCGGCGACCGCGTCGTCCACGTCGTCCACCGCGAGCGTCGCGGTGATCTTCCGCAGTACCGAGAGTTCCGCCTCCGGACCGCTCATCAGGAAGAAGCAGCCGACCGCGGCGACCGCGACGCGGCCCCGTTGGAAGCGGACCGCCTCGGCGCCCGTCAGCCGCTCGTAGACGGCGACCGCGGAGTCGAGGTCGCCGACGCACACACGCAAGGAGGTCCCCAGAATGTCCATGCGGGGAAGCCTAGTTGGGGTGGTGTCGCGGCGCGATCACTTGGCGTCGATCAGTGGCCGCACCCCGCCGGGCCCTCACACCCGGCACAGGATCTCCCCGTGCAGCACGGCGAACCAGCCGTCCTCCCGCGCACCCCACTCCCGCCACGCCGCGGCGATCCGCGCCAGGTCCTCCGCCGTGGCGTGACCGCCGTCCACCGCGCGCCCGGCGTACGCCGACGCCACCGTGCGCTCGGCCCACAATCCGCTCCACCAGGCACGGTCCCGCGGCGAGTGGAAGCACCAGACACCGGCCGTGGCGGTGATCCGCTCCGGCGCGAAACCGGCCCGCCGCGCCCAGGCGTGCAGCCGGCGCCCCGCGTCCGGCTCGCCGCCGTTGGCGCGCGCCACCCGCAGATACAGCTCCTGCCATTCCGTCATCCCGTCCACCGCCGGGTACCAGGTCATCGCCGCGTAGTCGGCGTCCCGGACCGCGACGACGCCGCCGGGCCGGGTGACCCGCCGCATCTCGCGCAGCGCCTGGACGGGGTCGCCCACGTGCTGGAGCACCTGATGGGCGTGGGTGACGCAGAAGGCGGCGTCGGGGAAGTCCAGCGCGTGGACGTCACCGACCGCGAAGCGGACGTTGTCCAGGCCGCGCCCGGCAGCGGTGGCACGGGCCCGGTCCAGGACGTCCGGGGCGTGGTCGAGCCCGGTGACCCGGCCCCCGGGGACCAGCTCCGCCAGGTCTGCGGTGATGGTGCCGGGGCCGCATCCGACGTCCAGGACCTCCATGCCCGGCCGCAGCGAGTCCAGCAGATAGCCCGCCGAGTTGGCGGCGGTGCGCCAGCTGTGGGACCGCAGGACGGACTCGTGGTGCCCATGGGTGTAGACGGCGGTCTCCCGTGACATGGTCGGCTGCTCCTTCGCGTCGGTGGTGCGCGGTGGCGCCGGGCGGGTCGCGCCCGGTACCCCTTCGGGGCCGGGTGTTCCACGGTACGCGGCCGTCCCGGATCGCGAGAGGGGGATCTCACGATGTGGTTGCTGCGTCAACTCTTCCAGTACGCCGACGACTTCGGCAGGCGCCTGCTGCGGCGGTCCCGTACGCCGGGCCCCCGCCGTCCGGGTGATGCCCCGTCCGGCCGTGCCGCCCGGTGCCGGGTCCGGTCGGCGGACCGCCGCCCCGGCGCCGCTGACGTGTCGGCACGTCAGGTGGGCCGCGATCTGCGAAGGTGGTCGGAGCCGTGATTCATGTGATGGGCCCACGATCGTTCCGCGGGCCCGGCGCCGACCACGGCACGGCCGGGCGGCAGGGACGCGGCCGTGCCGGGCGTCGCGGAGTGTGGAGGTACGGATGCAGCGGACCGCCCCGGAGCC
>NZ_JCANQV010000347.1:0-5553 GCF_059553635.1 Candidatus Streptomyces philanthi | reverse complement strand
GCCGCTGCGGACGGCGGCGAGCAGCAGCGCGGCCCGGGTGCGTTCGCCGGCGGCCAGGGTGTCGGTCTCCGCGACCCTGCGGGCGAGCCTGCCGTGGACGTGCGCCATGCCCAGCTGGGCCGCGCACGCGGTGAGGACCCGCTGGTCGTCCGCGCCCAGCGCGCGGCCCCGGCCGCTCAGCGCCAGATCGTCGTCGACGGGTACGGTCACCTCCGCGTCGTAGGGCCGCTCGGGTGCCCGCTCCCCGGCGCTGGCGATCACGTACCACCGCGGCTCCGCGGCGTGCTCCCGGTCGCGTTCGAGGAGGCTGACCGCCGCCAGACCGAAGTTCTCCCGCACCTGTTCCAGGAGGTCCGGCAGGTCCTGGCCATGGGCCATCGCCGTCGCCAGCCGGGTCAGGGCACGGGCCTCGGTGAGGGCGCGCTGCGCCCGGTGGGTGCGCCGGGCCGCCGTCCCCGCCGCGGTGCCGACGAGCACGGCGGTCACGGCGAACACCGCGACGGCCACGGCCTCCTCGGGGCGGGCGAAGGAGAAGGAGTGCGGGGGAGCGGCGAACCAGTAGCCGGCGATGAGTACGGCGGCGAGCGCGGTGAGCAGCGCGGGGACGAGCCCGCCGGTCAGGGCCACCGCGACGACCACGAGGAGGTAGAGCAGCAGGTCGGCGGCGAGACCGACGGTGCCGCGCACCGAGGCCAGTACCACCGTCAGCACGGGCAGCAGTACGGCCGCACCGGCGGTCGCGGCCCACAACCGCCGCGGTCCCGTGCCGCGGACCGGACGCGGAAGCCGGGGCACGGCCGGGCCCACGGCCTGCTCATGGGTGACGATGTGCACGTCGATGGGGCCCGAGGCGCGGATCGTCCGCCGTCCCACCCCCGCGCGCAGCGCCGCGGACCACCGGCCGCGGCGGCTGGCCCCCAGCACGATCTGGGTGACGTTCTCGGCCTCCGCGAACTGGAGCAGCGCCGCCGCGACGTCCTCCCCGGTGGTCTGGTGGTAGCTGCCGCCGAGGGACTCCACCAGTTCGCGCTGTTCCCGCAGCGCGGGCGGCGCGGCGCCCGCGAGGCCCTCGCCGGGGACCACGTGCAGGGCCAGCAGCTCGCTGCCGGGGGTCCGCGCGGTGATCCGGGCGGCGCGGCGGACGAGGGTGGCGCCCTCGGGGCCGCCGGTCAGCCCGACGAGGATGCGCTCGCGGGTCTCCCACGGCGCGGCGATGCCGTGCTCGCTGCGGTAGCGCTGAAGGCCCTCCTCGACCCGGTCGGCGAGCCACAGCAGCGCCAGCTCGCGCAGCGCGGTCAGGTTACCGACCCTGAAGTAGTGGGTGAGGGCGGCCTCGATGCGGTCCGCGGGATAGATGTCACCGTGCACCATCCGGCGTCGCACCACCTCGGGCGGCAGGTCGACCAGCTCGATCTGGTCGGCGCGCCGGGCCACCTCGTCGGGCAGCGTCTCGCGCTGGACGACCCCGGTGATCTGCCGTACGACGTCGTTGAGCGATTCCAGGTGCTGCACATTGAGCGTGGTCACCACGTCGATGCCCGCGTCGAGCAGTTCCCCGACGTCCTGCCAGCGCTTGGGGTTGCGGCAGCCGGGCACATTGCTGTGCGCCAGCTCGTCGACCAGTGCGACCTGCGGCGCGCGGGCCAGCACCGCGTCCGTGTCCATCTCGGTGAAGACCGCGTCGCGGTGGGTCATGGTGCGGCGGGGGACGGTCTCCAGGCCCTCGGCCATCGCCGCGGTCGGCCGCCGCCCGTGCGGTTCGACGAACCCGACGACGACATCCGCGCCCTGGGCGCGCAGCCGCTGGCCTTCCTGGAGCATGGCGTAGGTCTTCCCGACCCCGGGGGCGGCCCCCAGGTAGATCCGCAACCGTCCGCGTACGTCTGGCACCGGCGGGCTCCTGCCGCTTCCCTGCGGCCACCGCGCCAGTGGCCGCCTTCCGTCCTTCCATGGTGCGCTCACCAAGGGCGGCGCAGGACTCCCCGTTCGGCCGCGGCGTGTCGGGCCGGAGGGCGGGTGCCGGGCGGTAGCGTCGGTGGCCGATCGTGTCCCTCGCCGTCCCACGGGGGGTGTGCCGCCCATGCCGGACCTCGTGTTCGTCGTCCTCACCGTCCTGGTGTTCACCGTGATCGGCCTGGTGGCGAAGGGGGCGGGCCGACTGTGAGCGTCGACAACATCGTCGGCCTGATCGTGGCCGTGTGCCTGGCGGTCTACCTCGTGCTCTGCCTGATCTTCCCCGACAAGTTCTAGGGCCGGCAGCCACCCACGCCCCGGGGAGGCGCACATGAACGACACCCTCGCGGGCTGGCTCCAGGTCCTCGCCCTGGTGGTGGCGCTCGCCCTGTCCTTCCGGCCGCTGGGCGACCTGATGGCGCACGCCCTCACCTCGCCGCGCCACTGGCGGGTCGAGCGCCTGCTCTACCGGGTGGGCGGGGTGGACGCCGGCACGGAACATCCCTGGCCGGTGTATCTGCGCGGTGTGCTCGCCTTCGCGGCGGTGTCGGTGCTGTTCCTGTACGCCTTCCAGCGGCTCCAGAACCTGCTGCCGCTCTCCCTGGGGCTGCCGCCCGTGCCGCCCGACCTGTCGTTCAACACGGCGGCCTCCTTCGTCACCAACACCAACTGGCAGTCCTATCCGGGCGAGACGACGATGGGGCACCTGGTGCAGATGGCCGGGCTGGCGGTGCAGAACTTCGTGTCGGCGGCGGTCGGCATCGCCGTGGTCGCCGCGCTGGTGAGGGGCTTCACCCGGGAGCGGACCGAACGGGTCGGCAACTTCTGGGTGGACGTCACCAGGATCGTGCTGCGGGTGCTGCTGCCGCTCTCCGTGGTCGCCGCGGTGGTCTTGGTGGCCGGCGGGGTGATCGAGAACTTCCACGGTGTACGGACGATCGGCACCCTCGCCGGAGGGCACCAGAGCATCCCCGGAGGGCCGGTTGCCTCCCAGGAGGCGATCAAGGAACTGGGGACCAACGGCGGCGGCTTCTTCAACGCCAACTCCGCCCACCCCTTCGAGAACCCCACCCCCTTCACCAACTGGCTGGAGATCTACCTGATGCTCGTTCTCCCGGTCGCCCTTCCCCGCACCTTCGGGAGGATGGCCGGCGACGTACGGCAGGGCCACGCGGTCATCGCCGTGATGGCGCTGATCTGGGCGGTGTCGGTCGCCCTCGTCACCGCCAACGAACTGCACGGGCTGAGCAGTTCGGCGGGACACGCGGCCGGCGGGATGCTGGAGGGCAAGGAGCAGCGGTTCGGTGTGTGGGCTTCGGCGTTGTTCGCCGCGTCCACCACACTGACGTCGTGCGGCGCGGTCAACTCCTCCCACGACTCGTACACCCCGGGCGGCGGCGGTATGACCCTTCTCCACATGATGCTCGGTGAGATCGCCCCCGGCGGCGTGGGATCGGGCCTCTACGGCATCCTGATCCTGGCCGTCGTCACCGTGTTCGTCGCCGGTCTGATGGTGGGGCGGACCCCCGAGTACCTGGGCAAGAAGCTCGGGGGCCGGGAGATGAAGTTCGCCTCGCTGTACCTCCTCACCACCCCGGCGCTGGTCCTGGCCGGGGCCGGGGTCGCGATGGCGCTGCCGGGCGAGCGGGCGGCGATGCTCAACCACGGGCCGCACGGATTCTCCGAGGTCCTCTACGCCTTCGCCTCCGGCGCCAACAACAACGGCTCCGCGTTCGCGGGCCTTTCCGCCGGCACCGTCTGGTACAACACCGCCCTCGGTCTGGTGATGCTGCTGGGCCGCTTCCTGCCCATGGTGTTCGTCCTCGCGCTCGCCGGCTCCCTGGCACGGCAGCGGGCCGTGCCGGTGACCGCGGGTACCCTGCCCACCCACCGGCCGCAGTTCGTCGGGCTGCTGACGGCGGTGGTGCTCGTCCTCGTCGGCCTCACCTACTTCCCCGCGCTCGCGCTGGGACCGCTCGCGGAAGGGCTGCGCTGATGTCACCGAGGCAGGCACCCGCCCGCCGCGTCCCCGGCGGGCGGGCGGACCCGCGGCAGCTCGTGATGTGCCTGCCCGCCGCGCTGCGCAAGCTGGACCCGCGGACGATGGTCAGGAACCCGGTGATGTTCGTGGTGGAGGTCGGTGCGGTGCTGACCACACTGTCGGCGCTGAGGAACCCGGGTGTCTTCGCCTGGATGATCACCGCGTGGCTGTGGCTGACCGTCGTCTTCGCCAACCTCGCCGAGGCGGTCGCCGAAGGACGCGGCCGGGCCCAGGCCGACGCCCTGCGGCGGACCAGGACCGACACCGTCGCCCGCCGGCTCTCCGCGCCCCCGCGCCCCGGCGCGCCGGAGCCCGCCGAGGAGACGGTCCCGGCGACCGCGCTGCGGCCCGGCGACCACGTGGTCGTGGCGGCCGGAGAGACCGTCCCCGGGGACGGCGATGTCGTCGAGGGCGTGGCGAGTGTGGACGAGTCGGCGATCACGGGGGAGTCGGCGCCGGTGATCCGCGAGTCCGGCGGGGACCGGTCCGCGGTGACCGGGGGGACGAAGGTGCTCTCCGACCGCATCGTCGTCAAGATCACCTCCAGGCCCGGCGAGACCTTCATCGACCGGATGATCGCCCTGGTGGAGGGCGCCACCCGGCAGAAGACGCCCAACGAGATCGCCCTCGACATCCTGCTGGTCTCACTGACCCTGATCTTCCTGACCGCCGTGGTCACCCTTCAGCCGTTCGCCGTCTTCGCGGGTGCCGAGCAGCCGATCGTCGTTCTGGCCGCCCTGGTCGTCGCGCTGATCCCGACGACCATCGGCGCGCTGCTCTCGGCCATCGGCATCGCCGGCATGGACCGGCTCGTCCGGCGCAACGTCCTGGCGATGTCCGGGCGCGCCGTCGAGGCGGCCGGTGACGTCAACACCCTGCTGCTCGACAAGACCGGCACCATCACCCTCGGCGACCGGCAGGCCACCGGCTTCGTGCCGGTCGGCGGCATCGCCAGGGAGGAACTCGCCGACGCCGCCCAACTGGCCTCCCTCGCCGACGAGACGCCCGAGGGCCGCTCCATCGCGGTCCTCGCCAAGGAGAAGTACGCGCTGCGCGGGCGCGGTGAGGGGGAGTTGGCGCACGCGGCGTTCGTCCCGTTCTCCGCGCGGACCCGGATGTCGGGGGTGGACCTGGGCGACACGGGGGAGGGGGCGCGCTCGCTGCGGAAGGGCGCGGCGACCGCGGTGATGCGCTGGGTCCGCGACCACGGCGGACATCCCACCGACGAGGTCGGCCCGGTCGTCGACGGCATCGCCGCGAGCGGCGGCACCCCCCTGGTCGTCGGGGAGGTCGTACGGCACCAGGGCACCGGCACCGCCCGGGTCCTCGGCGTCATCCACCTCAAGGACGTGGTGAAGAACGGGATGCGGGAGCGTTTCGCCGAGCTGCGGCGGATGGGCATCAGGACGGTGATGATCACGGGTGACAATCCGCTGACGGCGCGGGCGATCGCGCAGGAGGCGGGGGTGGACGACTTCCTGGCGGAGGCGACGCCGGAGGACAAGATGGCGTTGATCAAGCGGGAGCAGGCCGGCGGGAAGCTCGTCGCGATGACGGGG
>NZ_JCANQV010000346.1:0-5571 GCF_059553635.1 Candidatus Streptomyces philanthi | reverse complement strand
ACCACCCCGTCGCGGTCCAGGCCACCGAGGTGGTAGCGCGTGGTGGCCGGAGTGAGCCCCGCGGCGTCGGCGAGCTGGTCGACGGTGTACGGGCGGCCGCCGGTGCGCAGCACTTCCAGGAGCCGCAGCCGGGGGTCCGCCGAGGGGCGGGCGCCGGTGCGCATGTCCATCTCTTCTGCCGTCTGCACGCCTCCACGATAGGAGAGGCGGCAGCACCCTCGGCCGGGTATTAAAGCCCGAGCGGCCGGGACCAAAGTCCCGGTCTTTGCCGGGATTAAAACAAGCCGGGAGAATATGGCCGGTTTTTACGGCTAGCCTTTTTCCCGACACGGCGGATTTCCCCGCCCCCGAGGTTCCGCGGCCCGTCGCATTCCCGGCGCGCCCGCGGACCGGTCGGTGATGAGGAGGCGAGAATGAGCGACGATCAGACCCCCGCGCCGTCGGTGGCAGGGCCCGCGGGCCGGGCGCTGCTCACGGCCGGGCGGTTCTTCTCCGGCGGTGAGACGTCCGCGGACCTGCGGACGGTGCGCCGCGAGGGCGGCCGGGACGGCGATGTGTTCTACCGGGACCGCTGGAGCTTCGACAAGGTCGTCTCCACCACGCACGGGGTGAACTGCACCGGTTCGTGCCGCTGGCAGGTGTATGTGAAGGACGGGGTGATCACCTGGGAGACCCAGGACACCGACTACCCGTCCGTGGGCCCGGACCGCCCGGAGTACGAGCCGCGCGGCTGCCCCCGGGGAGCGGCGTTCTCCTGGTACTGCTACTCCCCCACCCGCGTCCGTCATCCGCTGGTGCGCGGGGTGCTGCTGGAGATGTACCGGGAGGCCAAGGAGCGGCTGGGCGGTGACCCGGTGGCTGCCTGGGCGGATCTCATGGGCGACCCGGAGCGGCGCCGCCGCTTCCAGCGGGCGCGCGGCAAGGGCGGTCTGGTGCGGGCCGGGTGGTCCGAGGTGCTGGAGATCGCGGCCGCCGCGCATGTCCACGCGATCGGGGAGCACGGCCCGGACCGGATCGCGGGGTTCTCCCCGATCCCGGCGATGTCGATGGCCTCGCACGCGGCGGGTGCCCGCTTCATGTCGCTGATCGGCGGTTCGATGCTGTCGTTCTACGACTGGTACGCGGATCTGCCGGTCGCCTCCCCGCAGGTGTTCGGCGACCAGACGGACGTCCCCGAGTCGGGTGACTGGTGGGACGCGGCGTATCTGATGATGTGGGGCGCCAATGTGCCGGTGACCCGTACGCCCGACGCGCACTGGGTGACCGAGGCCCGCTACCGGGGCCAGAAGGTCGTCGCGGTCTCCCCCGACTACGCCGACAACGCCAAGTTCGCCGACGAGTGGGTGCATCCCCACCCGGGGACGGACGGGGCGCTGGCGCTGGCCATGGGCCATGTGGTGCTCAAGGAGTTCTTCGTCGAGCGGCGGGTGCCGTTCTTCGACGACTACGTGCGGACGTACACCGACATGCCGTTCCTGGTGACGTTGCGCGAGAAGGACGGGGCGTACGTCCCCGACAAGTTCGCCACCGCCGCCGACCTGGGCGGCGGCGGGGACGCCCGCGACCGGTGGAAGACCCTGCTGCTCGACGACGCCACGGGCGAGCCCTTCGTCCCGAACGGCACCCTGGGGCACCGCTGGGGCACCGACGGGAGGCCCACCGACCGCGGGGACTGGAACCTCGACCTGCGCGGGATCACCCCGCGCCTCTCGGTGGCGGACGGCGCGCACACCACGGCCGAACTGCTGCTGCCGCGCTTCGACCTGCCCGGCGGGAAGGGCGGCGTGGTCCGCAGGGGCGTCCCGGTCCGCCGGCTCGTCCCGGACGGGCCGCTGGTCTGCACGGTCCACGACCTGATGCTCGCCCAGTACGGCGTTCCCCGTCCCGGCCTCGGTCTGCCCGGTGAATGGCCCGCGGACTACGACGACGCCACGCAGGTCGGCACGCCGGCCTGGCAGGAGCAGCACACCTCGGTGCCGGCGGCGCAGGCCGCGCGGATCGCCCGGGAGTTCGCCACCACGGCGGAGGAGTCCCGCGGCCGGTGCATGATCCTGCTGGGCGCGGGCACCAACCAGTGGTTCCACGCCGAGACCGCCTACCGCGGCTTCCTGGCGCTGCTGACGATGACGGGCTGCCAGGGCCGCAACGGCGGCGGCTGGGCGCACTACGTCGGGCAGGAGAAGTGCCGTCCCGCCACGGGCTGGGCGACCCTGGCGTCGGCGGGCGACTGGCAGCGGCCGCCGCGCCAGATGATCGGCACCGGCTGGTTCTACCTGCACACCGACCAGTGGCGCTACGACCCGTTCCGGGCCGAGAAGCTGGCGTCGCCGCTGGGCGAGGGCCGGCTGGACGGCATGGCGCCCGCCGACTGCCTGGCAGCGGCGACACGGATGGGCTGGATGCCCTCGTACCCGACATTCGACCGCAATCCGCTGGACCTGGTGGACGAGGCTCAGGCCGCGGGCGCCGACCCGGTGGCGTACGCGGTGGACCGGCTGCGCTCGGGCGAGCTGGGGTTCGCCGGTGAGGACCCGGACGCGCCGGAGAACTGGCCGCGGGTGCTGACGGTGTGGCGGGCGAACCTGTTCGGCTCGTCGTCCAAGGGCAACGAGTACTTCCTCACGCACCTGCTGGGGACCGAGGGCCATGTGCAGGGCGGCGCGGCCCCGGCCGGCAGCCGGCCGCGCGACGTGACCTGGCGGGAGGAGGGCGCCGAGGGCAAGCTCGATCTGCTGGTGTCGCTGGACTTCCGGATGACGTCGACCACCCTGCTGTCCGACATCGTGCTGCCGGCCGCGACGTGGTACGAGAAGCACGACCTGTCGTCGACCGACATGCACCCGTTCGTCCACGCCTTCACCCCGGCCGTGGACCCGCCGTGGGAGGCCAGGCCGGACTTCGACATCTTCCAGGACCTGGCGCGCCGGTTCAGCGAGCTGGCGAAGGGACGGCTGGACGTACGGCGCGATCTGGTGGCGACGGCGTTGCAGCACGACACGGTGGACGAGACCGCGCAGCCCGGCGGCGTCGCACACGACTGGCGGGCGGGCGAGTGCGCGCCGGTGCCCGGCCGGACGATGCCGAAGCTGACGGTCGTCGAACGGGACTACACCGCCGTCGGCGCGAAGATGGCGGCACTGGGACCGCTGGTCGACACGCTGGGCGTGACGCAGAAGGCCGTCACCTATGACGTGTCGCCGGAGGTCGGAACGCTCGCCGCGCTCAACGGCACGGTGCGCGGCGGCGTCGCGGACGGCCGCCCCCGGCTGGACACCGCGCGGCGGGCCTGCGAGGCGATCCTGAAACTGTCCGGCACCACCAACGGCCGGGTCGCCACCCACGGCTTCGAGCGGCTGGAGCGGCAGACCGGGCAGCCGATGGCGCACCTGGCGGCGGAGGCCGAGGGCAAGCAGATCTCGTTCCGTGACACCCAGTCACGTCCGGTACCGGTCATCACCTCCCCGGAGTGGTCGGGCAGCGAGGCGGGCGGACGCCGCTACACCGCCTTCACCCTCAACACCGAACACCTCAAGCCGTGGCACACCCTCACCGGCCGGCAGCACTTCTTCGTCGACCACGACTGGATGCACGAGGCGGGCGAGGCCCTGCCGACGTACAGGCCGCCGCTGAACATGACCGCGCTCTACGGCGAGCCGGAGATCGGCACCGTCGACGGGCGGGGCGTCACGGTCCGCTATCTGACACCGCACAACAAGTGGGCCATCCACTCCTCGTACCAGGAGAACCAGCACATCGCGACGCTGGCGCGCGGCGGGCAGACGGTGTGGATGAGCCCGCGGGACGCGGCCGCGATCGGGGTGCGGGACAACGACTGGGTGGAGGCGGTCAACCGCAACGGCGTGGTGACGGCGCGGGCGGTGGTCTCGCACCGGATGCCGGCCGGCACGGTGTACATGTACCACGCCCAGGAACGCACCCTGGCCGTCCCGAGGACGGAGACCACCGGCAAGCGCGGCGGCATCCACAACTCCCTGACCCGCGCGGTGATCAAACCGACGCATCTGATCGGCGGCTACGCCCAGCTCGCCTGGGGCTTCAACTATCTGGGCCCCACCGGAAACCAGCGCGACGAGGTCACCGTGATCCGCCGCCGCGCACAGGAGGTGAGGTACTGATGACTGCTCGCGGGAACCGGCGCCGTGTGATGGCGCAGGTGGCCATGGTGATGAACCTCGACAAGTGCATCGGCTGCCACACCTGTTCCGTCACCTGCAAGCAGGTGTGGAGCAACCGGGCCGGCACCGAGTACGTGTGGTTCAACAATGTCGAGACCCGCCCGGGGCAGGGTTACCCGCGCGGCCACGAGGACCAGGAGCGCTGGGAGGGCGGCTGGGAGCGGACCCGCGGCGGACGGCTGCGGTTGCGCTCCGGCGGCCGGGCCGGACGTCTCGGCAAGCTGTTCGCCAACCCCGATCTGCCGGGCGTCGAGGACTACTACGAGCCGTGGACGTACGAGTACCGGCAGCTGCTCGACGCGCCCGCCGGCGACGACCTGCCCACCGCGCGCCCCGTCTCCCAGCTGACCGGCGAGCCGATGGACACCATCACCTGGGGCCCGAACTGGGACGACGACCTGGGCGGCGCCGTCGAGCACGGCGAGAGCGACCCGGTCCTCGCCAAGCTGCGCCGGGAGATCGGTACGAAGGTGCGGTTCGAGTTCGAGCAGTCCTTCATGTTCTATCTGCCGCGGATCTGCGAGCACTGCCTCAACCCGGCGTGCGTGGCGGCCTGCCCCTCGGGGGCGATGTACAAGCGCGAGGAGGACGGCATCGTCCTGGCCGCACAGGACCAGTGCCGCGGCTGGCGGATGTGCGTCAGCGCGTGCCCGTACAAGAAGGTCTACTTCAACCACGCCACCGGCAAGGCCGAGAAGTGCACCTTCTGCTACCCGCGGATCGAGGCCGGGCAGCCGACGGTCTGCTCGGAGACCTGTGTGGGGCGGATGCGGTACCTGGGGGTGCTGCTGTACGACCCGGACGCGGTGCTGGCCGCGGCGTCCGTCGAGGACGACCGCGATCTGTACCCCGCGCAGCTGGAGGTCTTCCTCGACCCGCACGACCCGGAGGTGGTGCGGGACGCGGAGGCGAGCGGGATCTCCCCGGAGTGGATCGAGGCGGCCCGCCGCTCCCCGGTGCGCAAGCTGATCTGCGACCACCAGATCGCGCTGCCGCTGCACCCCGAGTACCGCACCCTGCCGATGGTCTGGTACATCCCGCCGCTGTCCCCCGTGGTGGACGCGCTGGCGGGATGCGGCTTCGACGGGGAGAGCGCCCCGAACCTGTTCGGCGCGATCGAGTCGCTGCGCATCCCGGTGGAGTACCTGGCCGGGCTGCTGACCGGCGGGGACGCCACGGCGGTGGACTCGGTGCTGCGCCGGCTGGCGGCGATGCGCGCGTACATGCGCGGCGTCAATCTGCGCGGCGAGCGGGACGCCTCGCTCGCCGCCGAGGTCGGGCTGACGACCGAGGCGATGGAGGAGATGTTCCGGCTGCTGGCCCTCGCCAAGTACGAGGACCGCTATGTCGTCCCCTCGGCGGCCCGCGAGGACGC
>NZ_JCANQV010000345.1:0-5618 GCF_059553635.1 Candidatus Streptomyces philanthi | reverse complement strand
CGCCGTGCTCTCGGGCGAGCGGGCGGCACGGCGCCACGCGCCGGGCCGCATCTCGCGGATGCCGATCGTGAAACCCATGCCCCCTCCAACGGGTGGTGCGTTCCTCTGGTTACGAGCCGTCGGGCCCGCCGGACGGCGCCCGCCGGCCCGCGCGGCCGGAGGCCCGTCGTACCGGTACGGCTCCGGACGGAGCCCGCGGACGCGATGCGGTGTGGTGCGGCAGGTGGTGTGCGGCGGGGCGCGCGCCCTTGTACGCGCCGTGGCGCCGGCCGGTGTCAAGTCAATCGCGGTGAACGGTCCGCGCGTTCACGCGATGGGGTGGCGAATGGTGGCGTTTGCCCGGGCCACCTCGCGGCGGGCGTGATCGTAGGATTACTTTCGGTGCACCCCTCGTCCCGGGGCATGGGCGGCGTGGATATGCCGACGGCACGGCGATCCGGCCGGAACACAGCCCTCCGGGACGTGGCCGGATCCCGTCGGCGGGCGGACGGCCGACGGACAGACGCCGTAACAGGCGGCATCCTGTGGGGAGTTCACAGCGGACAACGACACGTTTGGGGGCGAGCCCGTGGGCGGCAACGGCGCCACCGCCGAGAAACGGCCCAACACGCAGTTGGGTTCATGGTTCGTGCGCAGCGGCTGGTCCAAGGGCGAGCTGGCGCGCCAGGTCAACCGCCGGGCCCGCCAGATGGGCGCACACCACATCAGCACCGACACCTCACGCGTCCGCCGCTGGCTGGACGGCGAACAACCGCGCGAGCCCATCCCCCGCATCCTCTCCGAACTGTTCTCCGAACGCTTCGGCCGCGTCGTCGGCGTCGAGGAACTGGGCCTGCGCCCGGTCCGCCGCTCGCCCTCCGTCTCCGGCGTGGACCTGCCCTGGTCCGCCCCCCAGACCGTCACCCTCATCAGCGAGTTCACCCGCAGCGACCTGATGCTGGCGCGCCGCGGCTTCCTCGGCACCTCGCTCACCCTCGCCGCCGGCCCCACCCTCGTCGAACCGATGCAGCGCTGGCTGGTGCCGGTGCCCGCCCCGCAGGCCGTCGAGCAGCGGCCGCAGACTCCCGGCCGCCGCCCGGTCAAGCTCTCCTCGCCCGAGCTGGACCTCCTGGAGGCCACCACCGCGATGTTCCGCCAGTGGGACGCGCAGTGCGGCGGCGGACTGCGCCGCAAGGCCGTCGTCGGGCAGCTGCACGAGGTCACCGACCTGCTCCAGGAACCCCAGCCCGCGGCCGTCTCCCGGCGGCTGTTCAAGGTCGCCGCCGAACTCGCCCAGCTCGCCGGCTGGATGAGCTACGACATCGGCCTCCAGCCCACCGCCCAGAAGTACTTCGTCCTCGCCCTGCACGCCGCGAAGGAGGCCGGGGACCGCCCCCTCGGCTCGTACGTCCTCTCCAGCATGAGCCGCCAGATGATCCACCTCCAGCGGCCCGACGACGCGCTGGAGCTGATCCACCTCGCCCAGTACGGCAGCCGCGAGACGGCCACCCCCCGCACTCAGGCCATGCTCCACGCCATGGAGGCCCGCGCGTACGCCGGGATGGGCCAGCCCGGCAAGGTCAAGCGCGCCGTGCGGATGGCGGAGGACACCTTCGCCGACATCGTGCCCGGCGAACCGGAACCGGACTGGATCCGCTTCTTCTCCGAGGCCGAACTGAACGCCGAGAACGCCCACTCCTACCGCGACCTCGCCTATGTCGCGGGCCGCAGCCCCACCTACGCCTCGCTCGCCGAACCGGCCATGCGGCGCGCCGTCGAGCTGTTCGGCCAGGACCCCGAGCACCAGCGCTCCTACGCCCTCAACCTCATCGGGATGGCCACCGTCCACCTCCTGCAACGCGAGCCGGAGCAGTGCGCGGCCCTGGCGCGCGAGGCGATCCCCTTCGCCGAACAGGTCCGCTCGGAGCGCGTCAACACCCGTCTGCGCAAGACCGTCGACACCGCGGTCCGCGAGTTCGACGACGTCGCCGAAGTCGTCCACCTCGGCGAGGAACTGGCCCGCCACCTCCCCGAGGCCTCGGCGGAGGCCGTCTGATCCGCCCCGGACTCCCGGCCGCGGCCGCCACCCCGTACAGCCCGACTCGGCTTCCCCACGCCAGGTCACGCGGTGGCGGCCGCGGCCGGGCCCGTTCCCGCACGCGCGCCCGGGAGTTCACCGGTCCGTAATGCGGCCGCCGTCCTCGCAACCCGTACGAAACGCCGGTGCCTGCCCGCCGAAACCGTGCCGCGCGACCCTACGGGGACGGACGGCCCACCGGACCCCGCCGCACGGGCCGCGTCGACGACGAGGAGACGCCGATGCCCCCAGGCAGCGCGACGCTGATGGCCGCGGCCGCGCGGATCAGCCCGGCCGACACCGGGTTCCTGCTGATCTGCTCCGCGCTGGTGATGCTCATGACGCCGGGCCTCGCCTTCTTCTACGGCGGCATGGTCCGGGTCAAGAGCGTCCTCAACATGCTGATGATGAGCTTCACCTGCCTCGGCATCGTCACCCTCCTGTGGGTCCTCTACGGCTTCGCGCTCGCCTTCGGCACCGACCACGGCGGGATCATCGGCTGGACGGGTTCCTTCGCCGGTCTCAGCGGCATCGGCCTGAACCGGCCGTGGGACACCTCCGCCGTCCCCGTCTCCGTCTTCGCCGTCTTCCAGCTGATGTTCGCCGTGATCACCCCCGCGCTGATCAGCGGCGCCCTCGCCGACCGGGTCCGTTTCGCCGCCTGGGCGCTGTTCACGGCCCTGTGGGTCACCGTCGTCTACGTCCCCGTCGCCCACTGGGTCTGGGGCGACGGGGGCTGGCTGCGGGAGAGCGGCGTCATCGACTTCGCCGGGGGCACCGCCGTCCACGTCAACGCCGGAGCCGCCGCCCTCGGCGTCCTCCTTGTCGTCGGCCCGCGCATCGGCTTCCCCAAGGACCCCATGCGGCCCCACAATCTGCCGCTGGTCATGCTCGGCGCCGGACTGCTGTGGTTCGGCTGGTTCGGCTTCAACGCCGGGTCCTCGCTCGGCACCGGCGACGGCGTCGGCGCCGCCGCCTTCGTCAACACCCAGGTCGCCGCGGGCGCCGCGATGCTCGCCTGGCTCGGCCACGACACGCTGCGGCACGGCACGTGCACCACCCTCGGTGCCGCCTCCGGCGCGGTCGCCGGACTCGTCGCGATCACCCCCGCCTGCGGCGCCGTCAGCCCCCTCGGCGCGATCGCCGTCGGGGCCGTCGCCGGGGTGCTGTGCGCCATGGCCGTCGGCCTCAAGCACCGCTTCGGCTACGACGATTCCCTCGACGTCATCGGTGTCCACCTCGTCGGCGGCGTCGTGGGCTCCCTGCTCGTCGGACTGTTCGCCACCGGGGAAGTACAGAGCGGCGCCAGGGGCCTCTTCCACGGCGGCGGCCTCGACCAGCTCGGCCGGCAGACCCTCGGCGTGGTCTGCGTCCTGGCCTACTCCCTCGTCGTCTCGTACCTCCTGGCCAGGGCCGTCGACCGGCTGCTCGGCCTGCGGATCGGCGAGGACGAGGAGACCGGCGGCATCGACCGGGCCGCCCACGCCGAGACCGCCTACGATCTCACCGCAGCGGTTGCCCCCACGGAACACTCCTCGCTTCCCGTGCCCGCGGCGGACACCAGGGACCCCGTGCCGGACCGGTACGCGGCACGGAAGGTGGAGGCATGAGACGCGTCGGCACCGCTCCGGGACGCCCGGGTCGAACGTGGTGGACGCGTTCCGCGTGACGGACGTGGAAGGGGAGCCGCCGACGGAGGGCCGGGCCCGCGCCGTGACGGTGGCCGTCGGGCGGCCCTCCCCGCGCCGTGCCGCCCCCGGGGACCGTGCGCGGCCCGCCGTCCGCCCGGTGGGCGGGGACACGCTTCGGGCCGGGACGGATACCCTGGAGGGCGATTGCCCTCTGCCCCCGACTCCGAGGATCGACGACCGCCGTGTTCGATACGCTTTCCGACCGCTTGGCGAGTACTTTCAAAAACCTCCGGGGCAAGGGCCGCCTGAGCGAGGCGGACATCGACGCCACGGCGCGTGAGATCCGCATCGCCCTGCTGGAGGCCGATGTCGCCCTCCCCGTGGTGCGCGCCTTCATCAAGCAGGTCAAGGAGCGCGCGACCGGCGCCGAGGTCTCCCAGGCGCTGAACCCGGCCCAGCAGGTCATCAAGATCGTCAACGAGGAACTGATCACGATCCTCGGCGGGGAGACCCGCCGGCTGCGGTTCGCCAAGCAGCCGCCCACCGTGATCATGCTCGCCGGCCTCCAGGGCGCCGGTAAGACCACCCTCGCCGGCAAGCTCGGCCGCTGGCTCAAGGGCCAGGGCCACAGCCCGCTGCTCGTCGCCTGCGACCTCCAGCGCCCCAACGCCGTCAACCAGCTCAGCGTCGTCGCCGAGCGCGCCGGCGTGGGGATCTACGCCCCGGAGCCCGGCAACGGTGTCGGCGACCCGGTCCAGGTCGCCAAGGACTCCGTCGAGTACGCCAGGGCCAAGGTCCACGACATCGTCATCGTGGACACCGCCGGCCGCCTCGGCATCGACCAGGAGCTGATGCAGCAGGCCGCGGACATTCGCGACGCCGTCAGCCCGGACGAGATCCTCTTCGTCGTCGACGCCATGATCGGCCAGGACGCGGTCAACACCGCCGAGGCGTTCCGCGACGGCGTCGGCTTCGACGGCGTGGTGCTCTCCAAGCTCGACGGTGACGCCCGCGGTGGTGCCGCGCTCTCCATCGCGCACGTCACCGGCAAGCAGATCATGTTCGCCTCCAACGGCGAGAAGCTGGACGACTTCGACGCGTTCCACCCGGACCGCATGGCGTCCCGCATCCTCGGCATGGGCGACATGCTCTCGCTCATCGAGAAGGCCGAGCAGACCTTCAGCCAGGCCGAGGCCGAGAAGATGGCGGCCAAGCTCCAGAAGGGCCCCAAGGAGTTCACGCTCGACGACTTCCTGGCCCAGATGGAGCAGGTCCGCAAGATGGGCTCGATCTCCAAGCTCCTCGGCATGCTGCCGGGCATGGGCCAGATGAAGGAACAGATCAACAACCTCGACGAGCGGGACGTCGACCGCACCGCCGCGATCATCAAGTCGATGACCCCGGCCGAGCGCCAGGACCCGACGATCATCAACGGCTCCCGCCGGGCCCGTATCGCCAAGGGCTCCGGTGTCGAGGTCAGCGCGGTGAAGAACCTCGTCGAGCGGTTCTTCGACGCCCGCAAGATGATGTCGCGGATGGCCCAGGGCGGCGGCATCCCCGGAATGCCGGGGATGCCCGGGATGCCGGGCGCGGGCGGCGGAGCCAAGAAGAAGAAGCAGGTCAAGCAGGCCAAGGGCAAGCGCAAGAGCGGCAACCCGATGAAGCGCAAGGCGGACGAGGCGGCCGCCGCCGCGCGCCGCGAGGCCGCACAGTCCGGCAACCCGCTGGGCCTGCCGCAGGGTGGCGGCCAGGACCCGCAGAACTTCGAACTCCCGGAGGAGTTCAAGAAGTTCATGGGCTGAGACCGGCCTGTTCGTGAGGGACCCGTGGTGAGCCCCCGCCTTTACGGCCGGGGGCTCACGCGTTCCCGGGGTGCCCGTACGGGAGCGCGCCACACCGCGCCACCCCGGCCCGTCGCGAGGTCCCGCCGC
>NZ_JCANQV010000344.1:0-5622 GCF_059553635.1 Candidatus Streptomyces philanthi | reverse complement strand
GCGCCGCGCGCGGCTGGGCCTGGGCCCCGGGGCGACGGTCGTCCTGCTCAGCACCGAGGGCGCGGCGGCCAACCCTCGCACGGCCGACGGCCGGTGAGCCCCGACCACGTGAAGAAGTGATGTCCCGTCAGCCGGTCGCCACCGCGTAGCCGTCCGCCGTCCAGCCGCCGTCGCTGACCAGCACCTGGCCGGTGATGTTCGACGACACCCCGGAGGCCAGGAAGAGGGCGAGGTGGGCGATGTCCTCCGGGCGTCCGAGGCGGCCGCTGGGGGTGCGGCGGCGCAGTGCCGCGGTGTCGAGGCGGCCCTCGGCGGAGAGCCGGGCCACCAGGTCGGTCTCGACATAGCCGGGTGCCAGCGCGTTGACGCGGATGCCGTACGGAGCCCATTCGACGGCCAACACCTTGGTGAGGGAGGCGACGGCGGCCTTGGTCGCGCAGTACGCGGCGCGTTCGGGGCCCGCCGTCACCCCGTACATCGAGGAGGTGGTGAGGACGACACCGCCGTCGCCCTCGCGCATCAGGCGGGCGGCGGCCCGCGCGCAGACGAAGACGCCGGTGAGGTTGACGTCCAGGGCGGCGTTCCACCGCTCCAGGGGGAGGTCGAGGGAGGGGGCGTTGGCGGAGAGGCCGGCGTTGGCCGCCATGACGGAGAGCCCGCCGGTGCGGGCGGCGAAGGCGGCGAGCGCCTCCTCCACGGCGTCCTGGTCGCTGACGGGTACCGCGGCCGTGGTGATCAGCTGGTCCGGGTGGTGTGCCGCCAGGTCCGGGTGTATCCGGTCGAGTTCGGCGCCGTCGAGGTCGAGCAGCAGCACATGGCAGCCGGCCCGCGCGAAGGCGCCGGCCATGGCGCGTCCCAGGCCGCGGGCGGCCCCGGTGACGCACACGGATCTCCCGCGCAGATCGGGGTAGGTCGCCGCGTCGTCGGTCATCGTCCGTTCCTCTCCTCGTGTTCTCTCCTCCGGTCGTTCCTGGTCAGGCCATGTGCATGCCGCCGTTGACGTGGATGACCTCGCCCTGGACGAAGCTCGCGGCGGGCGAGCAGAGGAAGGTGACGACGGAGGCGACCTCCTCGGGCCTGCCGAGGCGGCCCAGCGGTGTGGTGGCGAGGGCACTGTCCCCGCGGGTGGCGACGTAGTCGCGGGTCATGGACGTCTCGATGATGCCGGGCGAGACCATGTTGACGCGGGCCCTGGAGCCGAGTTCCCAGGCGAGGCTGCGGGAGAAGGCGAGCAGGGCGCCCTTGGTCGCGGCGTAGTGCGCGTGCCGGACGCTGCCGCGGTGGCCGGCCATGGAGGTGAGGTTGACGATGGCGCCGCCCTCGTTGAGGTGGGGCAGTACGGCGCGGGTGAGGTAGAAGACGCCGTTGAGGTTGACCGAGATGACGGTGTTCCACTGCTCGTCGGTCATGTCGGCGACGGCCTGCTCGGGGTAGATCCCGGCGGCGGGTACGAGGAAGTCCACCGAGCCGAACGTCTCGACGGCGGCGGCGACGAACGCGTTGTTGCTCTCGGGACAGGCAGCGTCCAGGGTACGGGTGACCACGGTGGTGCCGGTGGGGTCGAGGGTGGCGGCGAACTCCTCCAGGGCGCCCGCGTCCAGGTCGCCGAGCACCAGGTGGGCGCCGGCGGCGTGGAACTGGCGGGCGACCTCGCGGGCGATGCCGCCGCCCGCGCCCGACAGGAGGAGGGTGCGGCCGCGGAAGGGGTGGTCGTCAGCCGGCGGGGTCGTCAGTGTCATGGTCGTCCTCGGTGAACAGTTCGGGATGCTGGCTCAGTTCGAGCCGGGTACGGCGGATGTGGCCGGTGAGGAAGCGTTCGGCGTCGGCGGTGTCGCGGCGCTTGACGGCTTCGACGATCAGGCGGTGTTCGGCGTGGATCAGTTCCCAGCCGCCGTCGCGGGCGAGGTGGGTGAAGGCACGCCGGTAGTGCTGGGTGGTGTTCCAGAAGCGGTCGACCATGGTGGTGATCTGGGCGACGCGGCATCCGGCGTAGGTGAGCAGGTGCAGCCGGCGGTCGAGGTCGAGGAACCGGTCGACGTCGGTGGTCTCCTCGATCTCCCGGGCGATCGCCTCCAGCCCGGCGATCTGCTCGTCCGTCAGGTGCGGGATGCTCTCGCTGAGGGCGAGTGGTTCGAGGCGTTCGCGGATCTTGTAGACGCCCTCGCACTCGGCCATGTCCATCTTGGAGACCCAGGCGCCGCTGTTGGACTTCACGACGGTCAGTCCCTCGGCGGCCAGTATCCGCAGGGCCTCGCGCACCGGAATCCGGCTGGCGCCGAACTGCGCGGCGACCTGTTCCTGCATGATGCGGGCGCCGGGGCGCAGTTCGCCGCTCAGGATGGCGGCGCGCAGACGGTCGGCGACGCGCTGGCTGGCGACGGCGGTGGCGCTGGGCTTCGCGGTGGTCGGTGGCATGGCTCTCCCGGTACGTCCGACGTGTTCAGGCGGAAGGCTGCCACAGCAGCACCGGTGCCCCGTCCTCGTACCTCTTGCCGTGGGGGTAGGAGACCAGCTCCAGCTGCATCCCCCAGGGAGTGAGGAAGTAGACCCACCGCTGGCCCTCGCTCGGTCCGGAGCTGGCGGTGGGGTCGCCGAGGACGCGTACGCCGTGCCGTCGCAGATGGGCGACGGCGGCGTCGAGATCGGTGACGTAGAAGGCGAGGTGGTGGCCGCCGATGTCGCTGTTGCGGGGCGGGGCGGTGTGCTGGTCGGGGGCCTCGTACTCGAAGATCTCGAAGTTGGGGCCGCCGGCGCAGCGGAAGAGGCGCAGTTCGCGCATGACGGCGCGGGGGTGGACGCCGAGATGGTCGCGCATCCAGGTGCCGTCGGAGCGGAAGGGGCCGAGCGAGTAGACGTGCTCGCAGCCGATCACGTCGACGAAGAAGCGGGTCGCCTCGTCGAGGTCGGGGACGGTGAAGCCGATGTGCTCGACCCCGGTCAGTCCCGGGAGTCCACGCCCCCGCTCATCCGCTGAATGGATCCATTGCTCCGACATGCCCCTCACCCTGCGCTCCGGCGAGCGCCGCAGTCAATGGTTATGTCCAGAATCCGAACGTAACGTTCCCGCAACGGGTCTTGGTTAATGGATCCATTCGCTGCGACAGTGCTCACCGAATCCCACAGGAGAGTGCTCATGCCCACACACCGCAAACTGCTCCCCGCCTCCCCCTGGACCGAGGTGGTGGCGACCAAGAAGGACTGGCAGGGCGCGGACCCGCACCTGCTGACCTCGATGTTCGCCCAGATCCTGCTGATCAGGACGTTCGAGGAGTACGTCCTCGACCTCGCGGGCCAGGGACTGGTCCACGGCCCCGCGCACTCCAGCATCGGCCAGGAGGGCGGCGCCGTCGGCTCCGTCCTGCCGCTGACCGGCGCCGACTTCGTCGGCGGCTCGCACCGGGGCCACCACCAGTTCCTCGCCAAGGCCCTGGGGTACGTGGCGCCCGGCGGCATCGACCTGCGGCAGCCGGTCACCGAGGAGGTCCGCACCGTCCTGCTGCGCAGCCTCGCCGAGATCTGCGGCCTGGCCCGCGGCTTCTGCCGGGGCCGCGGCGGCTCCATGCACCTCCAGTGGCGCGAGGCCGGGGCCATGGGCACCAACGCGATCGTCGGCGGCGGCGTGCCGCAGGCCGCCGGCTTCGCCTGGGCGGCGCGGCAGGCCGGCACCGACGCCGTCTCGGTCAGCTACTTCGGCGACGGCGCCGTCAACATCGGCTCCGTGCTGGAGACGATGAACCTCGCCGCGGCCTGGAAACTGCCGGTCTGCTTCTTCATCGAGAACAACCGGTACGCCGTCTCCACCCACATCGACGAGGCGACGGCCGAGCCCCGGCTCTCGGCCCGCGGCCTGGGGTTCAACATCCCCAGCTGGCGCGTCGACGGCATGGACCCGCTCGCCGTGCACCTGGCGATGACCGAGGCCGTGGACCACATGCGCGCGGGCGACGGCCCCACCGTCGTCGAGGCCGAGGTCTACCGCTACTTCCACCAGAACGGGCCGTTCCCCGGCAGCGCGTTCGGCTACCGCACCAAGGACGAGGAGAAGGAGTGGCGGGCCCGCGACCCGCTCGCCCAGGTCTCCCGGCACCTCGTCGAGCGCGGCATCCTCGACGAGGCCGCCGTCGAGGAGTGCACCGCCCGCGCCAGGGCGCTGATGGCCGCCGTCGGCGGCGAACTGCTGGAGCCCGACCCCGCCGGCAGGCCCGGCACCCGCCGCATCCGGCCCGCCGAATGGCCCGACCCGTCCTTCCGCGACGTCGGCGTGCGCGGCGACCTCAGCGAGTTCGACGGGGTGCGCCTCGCCGACACCGAAACCTTCGAGGGCCGCCTGGAGAACCGGAAGTTCATCGACGTGGTGGCCGACGTGATGCGCCGCCGGATGGCCGAGGACGACTCGATCGTCGTCATGGGCGAGGACGTGCACCGCCTCAAGGGCGGCACCAACGGCGCCACCAAGGGCCTCGCCGAGGCCCACCCCGACCGTGTCCTGGGCACGCCCATCAGCGAGAACGCCTTCGCCGGCCTCGGCGGCGGCATCGCCCTCGACGGCCGGTACACGCCGGTGGTGGAGTTCATGTACGCCGACTTCATGTGGGTCGCCGCCGACCAGATCTTCAACCAGATCGGCAAGGCCCGCCACATGTTCGGCGGCGACGGCAAGGGCACCGGCGTCCCCCTCGTCCTGCGCAGCAAGGTCGCCATGGGCACCGGCTACGGCTCCCAGCACTCCATGGACCCGGCGGGTGTCTTCGCCACCGCGCCCGGCTGGCGGATCGTCGCCCCGTCCACGCCCTTCGACTACGTGGGCCTGATGAACGCCGCCCTGACCTGCAAGGACCCGGTCGTCGTCCTGGAGCACACCGACCTCTACCCCACCACGGGCCCGGCCCCCGCCGACGACCTCGACTACTGCCTGCCCGTGGGGAAGGCGGCCGTGCGCCGCACCGGGTCGCAGATCACCGTCGTGTCGTACCTCGCGATGACCGGGTACGTGCTGGAGGCCGTCGAGCAACTGGGCCTGGACGCCGAGGTGATCGACCTGCGCTGGCTGGACCGCGCCAGCCTCGACTGGGACACCCTCGGCGCCAGCATCCGCAAGACCAACAACGTCCTCATCGCCGAGCAGGGCCCCGTCGGCACCTCGTACGGCGGCTGGCTGTCCGACGAGATCCAGCGCCGCTGGTTCGACTGGCTCGACCAGCCGGTCCAGCGCGTCCACGCCGGGGAGTCCTCCCCCAGCATCAGCAAGGTGCTGGAGCGGGCGGCCATCGCCCGGACCGAAGAGGCCGCGGCCGCGCTCCAGCGGGTCACCGAGAACTGACCCTCCCCGTACGACAGAACACCCAGGAGGGTTGATCATGGCCGAACTGTTCCGTATGCCCGCCGTGGCCGCCGACACCGCGGCGGCGGTGCTCTCCGCCTGGCAGGTCGCGGAGGGCGCCGCGTTCGCGAAGGACGACGCGCTGCTGTCCATCGAGACGGACAAGGCGGAGGTGGATGTCGCCGCCGAGCGCGACGGCGTCCTGCTCACCACGCTCCACGAGGCCGGCACCGAGGTGGAGACCGGTACCCCGATCGCGGTGCTCGGCGCCCCCGGCGAGCAGCCCGGCGACCTCGGCGCGC
>NZ_JCANQV010000343.1:0-5638 GCF_059553635.1 Candidatus Streptomyces philanthi | reverse complement strand
GCCGAGCTGCCGGCGCAGCGAGCGGTCGACGGCGCGCAGCCGCGCGGCCAGCACCTCCTGCGGCGTGGCGGTGTCCCACACGCCGGGCAGATGGTGGGCGAGCCGCTCGTAGGTGAAGTTGTAGAAGGTCGCGGTGACCACGCCGGGGCCGACCGCGCCGAGGGCGGCGGCGCGCAGCACGACGGGTATGGCGCTCTCCTCCCCGACGCCCAGGGAGGACAGCTCCTGTGCGGTCTCCGGCGCGAAGTAGTGCGCCGCGTGGAAGGGGTTGAGGACGCTCTGGCAGCGCCGTTCGGCGCGCTCGGGCAGTGCGGGTGAAGAGATCATGGCGGCACCTTACCCAGGCGCGGGCGGCAGGGGGACCGGCGTGAAACCACCGCCGGAAAGCGGAAGTTGCCCTTCACGACGGGCGGGGGAGACCCCGGGGAACGGGGAGGGCGCCCTGCCCCGCCCCGCCCCGTTCCGCCGTCCGGGTGCCGTCACCCCACCGGATGCCGGAAGCGGGGGGCCCGCCGCTCCAGGAACGCGGCGGCGCCCTCCGCGGTGTCGCCGCACTCCCGCGCCAGCGCCGCCCAGTGCGCGGCACGCTCCCCGGCCTCCGCCTCCGGGACGTCCCAGGCCCCGTCCGCCAGCTCCTTCGCCGCGGCCTGCGTCAGCAGCGACCGCCGCGCCAGTACGGACGTGAACTCCGCGACCCGCTCGTCCAACCGCCCCGCCGGCAGCACCTCGTCGACCAGCCCGGTGCGCAGCGCCCGCGCGTCGTCGATCAACTCACCGGAGAACAGCAGATACTTTGCGGACGACGGGCCGACGAGCCGTACCAGGCGGCGGGTAGCGGACGCCGCGTAGACCACCCCCAGCTTCGCCGGGGTCACCCCGAACCGCGCCCCCTCCTCCGCGAACCGCAGATCGCAGGCGGCCGCCAACTGGCAGCCGCCGCCCACGCAGTAGCCCCGGATCGCGGCCAGCGTCGGCCCCGGGAACGCGGCCAGCGCCTCCTCCGCCGCCACCGCGAGCTCCTGCGACTCCTCCGCCGCCTCCCGCAGCGACCCGATGTCGGCGCCGGCGCAGAACGTTCTGCCCGCGCCCGTCAGCACCAGGGAGCGCACGGACCGGTCGGCGGCGAGGCGCTCCAGCAGCGGGGGCAGCTGACGCCACATCGCCGTGGTCATCGCGTTGCGCTTGGCGGGGTTGCTGAGGGTGACGGTCGCGGTGCCGTCGCTGACCTGCGTTATCAGACCGGTTTCCATGGGCGGATATTAGAGTGACCGGCGCGGTACGGCCCGATAGCATCGTCCCTTGATGTCAGCCACTCTCGTCGTGAAGGACCTCGCCGCCGGCCACGGTGAGCGCGTCCTGTTCTCCGGTCTCGATCTGGTCGTCTCCCCGGGGGAGGTGATCGGCCTCGTCGGCGCCAACGGCGCGGGCAAGTCCACCCTCCTGCGGCTGCTGGCCGGACTGGACACCCCCGAGGAGGGCTCGCTCGCCCTGAGCCCGCCCACCGCCACCGTCGGCCATCTGCCCCAGGAGCCCGACCGCCGCCCGGGGGAGTCCGTACGCGCCTTCCTCGCCCGCCGCACCGGCGTCGCCGACGCCCAGCGCGCCCTCGACGCCGCCACCCGGGGGCTGGAGGAGGCAGCGCCCGGCGCCGACGACGCGTACGCCGAGGCGCTGGAGCGCTGGCTCGCGCTGGGCGCCGCCGACCTGGACGAACGCGCCGAGGAGGTGGCCGCCCAGCTCGGCCTCGCCGTCGACCTCGACCGGCCGATGACGACGCTCTCCGGCGGCCAGGCGGCCCGCGCCTCCCTGGCGTCGCTGCTGCTCTCCCGCTACGACCTCTTCCTGCTGGACGAGCCGACCAACGACCTCGACCTGGACGGCCTGCGCCGCCTGGAGTCCTTCGTCACCGGGCTGCGCGCCGGCACAGTGCTGGTCAGCCACGACCGCGAGTTCCTGACCCGCACCGTCGACCGGGTCGTCGAACTGGACCTCGCCCAGCACCAGGTCGCCGTCTACGGCGGCGGCTACGCCTCCTACCTGGAGGAACGTGCCCGGGCCCGGCAGCGCGCCCGCGAGGAGTACGAGGAGTACGCGCAGACCAAGGCGTCCCTGGAGGCCCGCGCCCGGGTCCAGCGCAACTGGATGGAGAAGGGCGTCCGCAACGCCCAGCGCAAGGCCACCGACGTCGACAAGATCGTCCGCAAGGCGCGGATCGAGTCGTCCGAGAAGCAGGCCGCCAAGGTCAAGCAGACCCAGCGCCTGATCGAACGCCTCGACGTGGTGGACGAGCCCCGCAAGGAGTGGGAGCTGCGGATGGAGATCGCCGCGGCGCCGCGGGCCGGCGCGGTGGTCGCCACCCTGCGCGGCGCCGAGGCGGAGCGCGGCGGCTTCCGGTTCGGCCCGGTGGACCTCCAGATCGACTGGGCGGACCGGGTCGCGATCACCGGACCCAACGGCTCCGGCAAGTCCACCCTGCTCGCCGCGCTGCTCGGCCGGCTCCCGCTGACGGCGGGCCACGCCGCCCTCGGCCCCGGTGTGGTGGTCGGCGAGATCGACCAGGCGCGAGGCCTCTTCCTCGGGGACGCGCCCCTGATGGACGCCTTCCGGGAGAACGCGCCCGGCATGGCGCCCGCCGACGTACGGACCCTGCTGGCGAAGTTCGGGCTGAAGGCCGCGCATGTGCTGCGGCCCGCGCGCACCCTCTCGCCCGGTGAGCGCACCCGTGCCGCGCTCGCCCTCCTCCAGGGCCGGGGCGTCAACCTCCTCGTCCTCGACGAGCCCACCAACCACCTGGACCTGCCCGCGATCGAGCAGCTGGAGTCCGCGCTCGCCTCGTACCCGGGCACACTGCTGCTGGTCACCCACGACCGGCGGATGCTGGACGCGGTGCACACCACGCGCCGGATCGAGGTCCAGGACGGACGGATCACCGACCACGCGGTGTGAGCGCCGGCCGCGTCGTTCCGCCTGCTCCGACCCGGAAGAAGGGGTATACCGGGACAAGAGCGGCGGACGCAGGAGGCGGCGATGTTCGGCAGATCCTCTCGCGGCGGCCGGTCGGAGCCGACGGCCGCCGACCGGCTCGGGCGCGGCTTCGGGCGGCTGACGGCGCTCGGCGTCGTCCTCGCCGTCGCGGGGCTCGTGGGCCTGGTGTACGCCGGTGTGGCCACGCTGACCAGCATGCTGCTGTTCGGGTGGCTGCTGCTGGTCGGCGGCGTGGTCGGGCTGCTGCACGCCGTCCAGTCACGCGGTTCGGGCTTCTTCTGGCTCGCGGTGATCGTCGCGGCGCTGAACCTCGCGGCCGGCGTGGTGGTGATCCTGCGGCCGGACGTCACCGCGGCGGCGCTGACGATGTTCGCCGCGCTGCTCTTCCTGACCGGCGGGGTCTTCCGGCTCGTCGGCGCGGTGGTGGTACGCGGCCCGCAGTTCGGCTGGACGCTGGTGCAGGGCGCGTTCGGCATCCTGCTGGGCGTCCTGGTCCTCGGCGACTGGCCGCACAGCAGCCGCTACGTCCTGGGCAGCTTCTTCGCCCTGGCCCTCCTCTTCGACGGCCTGGGGCTGTTCGCGATGGGCTTCGGCGGCCGCCGGATCGTCGGCATGGTCGGGGAACAGGAGCGGGCGGCCGCGGCCGAGCGCGGGGCCCGGGACGGGGCGGCGGGCGGCGCGGACCGTTCGGCGGCGGAACCCTGGCGCTCCCTGAACACGAAGCAAAAGGGGCAGGACCAGTCGCCGGACTGACCGAAGCGGACCGCAAGAGCCGGAAGAACGCCGATTGACGCCGACTTGCGGGCAGCGATCCGTCCCGGCCCGGAGCCTTCCCCACACTCGCCCCCGTGAGGACGCCTTCCGGACACCCCGCGCCACCCCCCGAGGACCCCGCCGCGCCCCGCGCCCATGAAGGCGTCCGGCGCTTCACCGCACCCGCGGAGGCGGCCTCCGTCCCCCGGGCGAGGCGCGCCGTCCACGCCCTCCTCGACGGGCAGCGTGTCCCCCTCGCCCCGTTCCTCCTCGACGGCGTCCTGCTGATCGTCTCCGAGCTCGTCACCAACGCCGTACGGCATGCCGCGCCGCTCTCGCCGGAGATCGCCGTGCGGCTCACCGTCGGCCCGGACCGGCTGCGGATCGCCGTCGAGGACCAGGACCCCCGCCGCCCCCGGGCCGTCGAGGCCCGCACGGACGACATCGGCGGCCGCGGGCTGTGGCTGGTGCGGGCGATCACCGCCGAGGCGGGCGGCACCTGCGACGTCGAGCGGACCGCGAGCGGCGGCAAGGCCGTCTGGGCCGAGCTGCCGCTCGCCCCGGTCACCAGCCCGCCGCGTCCCCGGTGAGCTCGCGCACCGCCGGCCGCGCCGCGTCCAGGACGGTCATGAACCACGCCGAGAACGGGTCCCGCGCATGCCGCTCGGCCAGCTGGGCGGGCGTGACGTACGCGATCTCGCCGATCTCCTCCGGGTCGGGCACCGGGTCGGCCCCGACCAGCCCGACGAACAGGTGGTTGAACTCCTGCTCCACCAGGCCGGACGCCGGGTCGGGGTGGTTGTAGCGCACCGTGCCCGCCTCGGCCAGCAGCGACGGGGCGACGCCCAGCTCCTCCGCGGTCCGGCGGGCCGCCGCCGCGAACGGCGCCTCCCCCGGGTAGGGGTGGCCGCAGCAGGTGTTGGACCACACACCGGGGGAGTGGTACTTGCCCTGGGCGCGGCGCTGGAGCAGCAGCCGGCCCTTCCCGTCGAAGAGGAAGACCGAGAACGCCCGGTGCAGCTGCCCCGGGGGCTGGTGCGCGGACAGCTTCTCCGCGGTGCCGATCGTGGTGCCGTCCTCGTCGACCAGCTCCAGCATGATCGGCTCGTCGGCGCCGTCCGCAGTGCGCACCGCCGCGCTCGGGGCGGTCTGTCCGTTGGCAGGTGTGATCGGCATGCCCATCCTTGTCGTCGGTCGTCGACGCCAAGTCTGCCCTAGCCACCCCCGGGAGCAGGGGCCGGACACCGCGCCGCGGCGCGTGGCGGCCGGGCCGGGGGCAGGTCCGGCGGACGCCGGGGCCGTGAGAAGGTCCACAGCCCCGCCCGCAACCACGGCCCGGCCCGCCGCGTCCTTGCCCGCGCACGTCCCGTCCGGCGGTGACGCCCGGCACCGGGACAACCCGTACCAGCCGCGTCCAGACCTCCCCATAACCGGCGCCGGAAAGGGGCGCCAGTTGTTCCCGCGCCGCCCGATCCACCATGATGATCGCGGCAGGCGCAACAATCGGTCACCCGATCGTGTGGTGAATGTGCGGTGAACGGCCGCGTCCTGCGATCCGATAGCCTCAGCCGACGTGCCCCCGGCCCGTCGGAGGCCAGGAGTGACACGCCAGCTGCCCGGGTAGTCCGTACCGAATACGGACCGGCCTGAGCTGCCTTCTGGTCAGCATCAAGGAGTGAGTTCGTCTGTCGACCGCCATCCTCACCGGTCCGCCGGTCGCCGGCTCGCCGCTCGAAGGCGACCTGCGGGCGCTGGGCTTCGACGTCCGCACGGCCACCGCGGGTGACCCCGCGTCCACCGCGGCGCTGATCGAAGCGGTCCCCGCCGGGCAGCGGGTCGCCGTCGTCGACCCCCGCTTCGTCGGCCACCGGCACTCCCTCCGCCTCGCGCTCACCGACCC
>NZ_JCANQV010000342.1:0-5662 GCF_059553635.1 Candidatus Streptomyces philanthi | reverse complement strand
GCGGGGGGCAGCCCGTGGCCGGGCGCCTTCCGGTACGCGGGGACGCCGTCGGACGGGGCGGGGACCGAGGTGGCGGGGATGCCGGCGTCCCGCAGACAGGCGGAGAGGGTGTGGGCGGTGGGGGTGTGCGCGGGCGGCAGTTCGCGGACCCGCCAGGCGCCGGTGCCGCTCGCGTCGGCGGCGGCGAGGAAGTGGGCGGCGGCGGCCAGCGCGGCGCGCGGGACGTCATGGTCCGCGACGCGCACGGCGGCAGGGTCGTCGCCGAGGTGGAGCAGGGCCCCCGTCCCGTCCCCGGTTGCGACCAAGGTCACATCGCCGCCGAGCGTCGCGACATCGCCGCGGCCGTCGTCCAGGACGAAGAGGAAGCGGCCGGAGAGGGCGGTCGCGGTCGCGCTCGCGCACAGCAGGGCGTCCAGGTCGCGCGCCCATCGCCGCACGTCAGCGGGTGTGTGACGGTCGAGGCCCGCGAGGGGGGTGGCGAGGATGTTGCGGACGCGTTCATGGCGGGCGGACGGCAGCAGCCCGGCGTCGCGCAGCAGCTCCGCCAGATCCGCCCCGCAGTCGTCGGCGAGGCCGCGGAGTTCCACGTTGCCGCGCGAGGTGAGACTGAGCCGTCCGTCACCGAACCGTTCCGCGGCGTCCGCGAGCCCCCGGAACTGACGCGACGTCAAATCCCCGGCGGGCACCCGTATACGGGCCAGTCGGCCGTCGGCGGCGGGGTGCAGCCGCAGCGCTCCCGGGCAGGCGTCACCACGGACCCGCAGGGGCGCCGCGACCCCGCTGGGCTGGGGTGAGGGGGAGGGCGGCATGGCGGCGAGCATACCGACGTCACGGCGGACGGGGTCGCGCGGCGGGGAGCCGGGCGACGGCCGTGCCGAAAGGCCCACCGCACCCCCCGTCCCCCCTGCCACACCCCTCCCCGAGCCCTTACTATGCAGGTCGGCGGGTCACCAGGCCCGTCGGACGCCAGCGACGGCGCCAGGGAGGAAGCCCGGTGAGAATCCGGCGCGGTCCCGCCACTGTGAACCCGGCCAGGACCGGGTGAGTCAGGAACTCCCGCCGTCCTTTCACCGCCCGGGGCGCGGACCCCGAGGAAGGCCAGACGCCGCATGCTCCTGCTCCTGTCGACGTCCGACACCGACCTGCTCAGCGCCCGCGCGGCCGAGGGTCCCGTCCCGTTCCGCCTCGCCAACCCCGCCCGCCTCGATGTCGCGGAACTGCCCGCGCTGCTGGAGGGCACCGACCTCGTCGTCGTCCGGCTGCTGGGCGGCATCCGCGCCTGGCAGGAGGGCCTGGACGTGCTGCTGGCCGAGGACCAGCACCGCCCGGTCGTCGTCCTCACCGGCGAGCAGGCGCCCGACGCCCAGCTGATGGAGGCGTCCACGGTCCCGGTCGGCATCGCCGCCGAGGCCCACGCCTATCTCGCGCACGGCGGCCCGGCCAACCTCGGCCAGCTCGCCCGCTTCCTCTCCGACACCGTCCTGCTCACCGGCCACGGCTTCGAACCGCCCGCCGCCGCCCCCTCCTGGGGCCCCCTGGAGCGCGAGGCCCGTACGGACATCGACGGCCCGCTGGTGGCGGTGCTCTACTACCGCGCCCACCACATGAGCGGCAACACCGGCTTCGTCGACGCCCTCTGCGCCAAGATCGAGGAGGCGGGCGGCCGGCCGCTGCCGCTGTTCGTCGCCTCCCTGCGCGCCCCGGAACCGGAGCTGATCGAGGCCCTGCGCCCGGCCGACGCCATCGTCACCACCGTCCTCGCGGCGGGCGGCACCAAGCCCGCCGAGGCGTCCGCCGGCGGCGACGACGAGTCGTGGGACGCGGGCGCGCTGGCCGCCCTCGACGTTCCGATCCTCCAGGCCCTGTGCCTGACGGGGACGCGTGCGGCATGGGAGGAGAACGACGAGGGGCTGTCCCCGCTGGACGCCGCCACCCAGGTCGCCGTCCCGGAGTTCGACGGCCGGCTGATCACCGTGCCGTTCTCCTTCAAGGAGATCGACGACGACGGCCTGCCGACGTACGTCGCCGACCCCGAGCGGGCCGCCCGCGTCGCCGGGATCGCCGTACGCCACGCCCGGCTGCGCCACATCCCGGCCGCCGACAAGCGCCTGGCCCTCGTCCTCTCCGCGTACCCCACCAAGCACTCCCGCATCGGCAACGCCGTCGGCCTCGACACCCCCGCCAGCGCCATCGCCCTGCTGCGCCGTCTCCGGGCCGAGGGCTACGACTTCGGCGACGAGCCGGTGCCCGGCCTGGAGTCCGAAGAGGAAGAGGCGGCGCGCAGCGCCTCGGTTGAGGGCGGTGGCGGGCGACGGGCGGGCGGCGACGAGCTGATCTACGCGCTCATCGAGGCCGGCGGCCACGACCAGGAGTGGCTCACCGAGGAGCAGCTGGCCCGCAACCCCGTCCGCATCCCCGCCGCCGACTACAAGCGCTGGTACGCCCTGCTGCCGCAGGAGCTGCGTGACGCGGTGGAGGAGCACTGGGGCCCGCCGCCCGGCGAGATGTTCCTCGACCGCAGCCACGCCGGCGAGCCCGGCCGGGACCCGGAGGGCGACATCGTCCTCGCCGCCCTGCGCCGCGGCAACCTGCTCGTCCTCATCCAGCCGCCGCGCGGCTTCGGCGAGAACCCGATCGCGATCTACCACGACCCCGATCTGCCGCCCTCCCACCACTACCTGGCGGCCTACCGCTGGATCGCCGCGTCCGTCGAGGACGGCGGCTTCGGCGCCGACGCCATGATCCACCTCGGCAAGCACGGCAACCTGGAGTGGCTGCCCGGCAAGAACGCCGGCCTGTCCGCCGCCTGCGGCCCCGACGCCGCCCTCGGCGACCTCCCGCTGGTCTACCCGTTCCTCGTCAACGACCCCGGCGAGGGCACCCAGGCCAAGCGCCGTGCCCACGCCACCCTCGTCGACCACCTCGTCCCGCCGATGGCCCGCGCCGAGTCCTACGGCGACATCGCGCGCCTGGAGCAGCTGCTCGACGAGTACGCGGCGATCTCCTCGATGGACCCGGCGAAGCTGCCCGCCATCCGCGCCCAGATCTGGACGCTGATCCAGGCCGCCAAGCTCGACCACGACCTCGGCCTTCAGGAGCGCCCCGACGACGAGGGCTTCGACGACTTCCTGCTGCACGTCGACGGCTGGCTGTGCGAGGTGAAGGACGCGCAGATCCGCGACGGCCTGCACGTCCTGGGCGGCGCGCCCACCGGCGAGGCCCGCGTCAACCTCGTCCTCGCCATCCTGCGCGCCCGTCAGATCTGGGGCGGCACCTCGGCACTGCCGGGTCTGCGCGAGGCCCTGGGCCTGGACGAGTCCGCCGCCACCCGCACCACCGCCGACGAGGCGGAGGAGACCGCCCGCGCCCTCGTCCAGGCGATGGAGGACGCCGGCTGGGACCCGTCCGCCGTCGCCCGCGTCGCCGAGGGCCACCCGGCCGCTGTCGCCGACATCCTCGACTTCGCGGCCCGCCAGGTCGTCCCCCGCCTCGCCGCCACCACCGACGAACTCGACCACGCCCTGCACGCGCTGCGCGGCGGCTTCGTCCCCGCCGGCCCCTCCGGCTCCCCGCTGCGCGGCCTGGTCAACGTGCTGCCGACCGGCCGCAACTTCTACTCCGTCGACCCCAAGGCCGTCCCCTCCCGCCTCGCCTGGGAGACCGGCCAGGCCCTCGCCGACTCCCTCCTGGAGCGCTACCGCACCGACAACGGCGACTGGCCCGAGTCCGTCGGCCTCTCCCTGTGGGGCACGAGCGCCATGCGCACCTCCGGGGACGACGTCGCCGAGGCCCTGGCGCTGCTCGGCGTCCGCCCCGTCTGGGACGACGCCTCCCGCCGCGTCACCGGCCTGGAGCCGGTCCCGCTCACCGAGCTGGGCCGCCCCCGCATCGACGTCACCCTGCGCATCTCCGGTTTCTTCCGCGACGCGTTCCCGCACGTCATCGGCCTCCTCGACGACGCGGTACGGCTGGCGGCCGCCCTGGACGAGCCCGACGAGCACAACTTCGTCCGCGCCCACGCCCAGGCCGACCTGCGCGCACACGGCGACGAACGCCGCGCCACCACCCGCATCTTCGGCTCCCGCCCCGGCACCTACGGCGCGGGCCTCCTCCAGCTCATCGACTCCCGCGACTGGCGCACCGACGCCGACCTCGCCGAGGTCTACACCGTCTGGGGCGGCTACGCGTACGGCCGCGGCCTCGAAGGACGCCCGGCCCGCGACGAGATGGAGACCGCCTACAAGCGCATCGCCGTCGCCGCCAAGAACACCGACACCCGCGAGCACGACATCGCGGACTCCGACGACTACTTCCAGTACCACGGCGGCATGGTCGCCACCGTCAAGGCGCTCAAGGGCCGCGCCCCCGAGGCGTACATCGGCGACTCCACCCGCCCGGAGACGGTCCGCACCCGCAGCCTCGTCGAGGAGACCTCCCGCGTCTTCCGCGCCCGCGTCGTCAACCCCCGCTGGATCGAGGCGATGCGCCGCCACGGCTACAAGGGCGCCTTCGAACTCGCCGCCACCGTCGACTACCTCTTCGGCTACGACGCCACCACCGGCGTGGTCGCCGACTGGATGTACGACAAGCTCGCCCAGACCTACGTCCTCGACCCCGAGAACCGCGCCTTCCTCCAGGAGGCCAACCCCTGGGCCCTCCACGGCATCGCCGAACGCCTCCTGGAGGCCGAGTCCCGCGGCCTCTGGGAGAAGCCGGACCCGCAGACCCTTGCCGACCTGCGCGAGGCGTTCCTGGAGACGGAGGGGGAGCTGGAGAGCGAGGACTGAGCCTCACCGGGGGCCGTCGGCGGGATGCCGGCGGCCCTCCGCCGTGTGCCCCGGACGGGCGCCCGGGCGCGGGCGCCTCCCTACGGGGACGCGGCCCGTCCGATGGGGCGCCGCGCCTCCGCCGGACGCCCTCGGCACCACCCGTCAGACCTTGCCGACCAGCAGGATCTTCACGGCGATGTGCGTCCCGTCGATCTGGTACGTGATCCGGTACACATCCACGTGCAGGCGCCGTACCGTCGGACCGATCTTCCTACTACCGGGCGGCTCAGGGTCCCGGGCAAGACCGTTGACGGCGTGTGCCACAACCTTCGCGCCCTGCGGGTCTTTCCTCTTCAGCTGACTGAACGCCGCCTGCGCGGACGTCTCCCAGACGATGGTGTACGTCATGACGAGGACTCCTCCAGCTGCCGGAGGATGTCCCCGTGCGTGTAGTGGCGCGGCTGCTCGCTCAACGCCATCACGTAGTACGCCTGCGCCAGCGTGGTGAAGTCCTCCACCGCTTCGGGATCACCTGCCGCCTCGGCGACCGCGCGCGGCCACCATTCGTTGAGCACCGCGTCGAACTCGGCACCCGTCGAGACGGTGTCGAACTCGGCGTAGAACTCCGCCCGGCGCCCGAGCCCCAGCGTCTCGCCGACGCCCCCGATGGTCCGGGGGACGACCGGACCCGCGTACCCCGTCTCCTCCACGGCCCGCTTCACACTGTCCCGCCAGATCCCGGCGAGATCTCCGTTGTTCGTCATGCTGTTCCCTTCGTTTCCCTTCGCTGTCGGAACGTTCGTCGTGGGAATCGGTGCGGCGGCGGCCGGGCGTCCCCGCTTCCCGGACGGTCCTTCCGGGAAGCGGGGGCGTGCGGTCAGGGGCGGCCGTTT
>NZ_JCANQV010000341.1:0-5680 GCF_059553635.1 Candidatus Streptomyces philanthi | reverse complement strand
GATGGCGCGCTCGCGCACCTGGCCGCCGCGGACGCGGTAGTAGGGGATGTGGCCGCAGGAGAGGACCCCGGCCCGGCCGTCGTCGTGCAGTTCCATCAGCAGCGCGGTGACGAAGCGTTCGTCGGTGCCCTGCCGGGCCGAGCGGTCGTTGTAGCGGGCGAGGGTCTGCTCCATCCGCTCGGCGACCGCCTCCAGGGTGTCCTTGTGGTGCGCGGCCTCCCGGAAGGACGCCAGTACCTCGTATCCCGCGCCGATCGCCGGTATCCCCTTGCCCTGCACGTCGCCGATCATCAGCCGCAGTCCGTGCGGGGTCTCGACGGCCTCGTAGATGTCGCCGCCGACCCGGGCGCCCTCCTGCGCGGAGACGTAGAAGCCGTGGGCCTCCAGCGGGCCCGCGGTCAGCGGCAACTCCCGCAGCAGGGTGCGCTGGACGACGTCGGCGACCAGTTGCGTGCGCGCGTACAGGGCCTCGCGCTGGAGCCGGGTGCGGCACAGCATCGCCGCGAGGACGGCCACCAGGACCGTGCCGAAGACCCCGACGACCTTGCTGAGCAGGGCCCGGTCGGGAACGGTGAAGCAGTGCACGTACGCCAGGCACAGGGTGTGGACGGCGGCGACCGCGACGGTCCAGCGGTAGGAGCAGCGCAGCGCGGCGATCAGCGGGGCGACGCCCATGAACAGCGACAGGTGCAGGTCCAGCCCGGCCACGGCGTCCACGACGGTGAGGAGCAGGACGGCGGCGATGAGCGCCACGGCGGCGGGCGGACCGCACACCTTGCGGCGGGCGGCGGGCCGCACAGCGGGTCGGATGGCAGGCATAACGCCTCCAGCCTGCGAGAACGCGGTCCGAGGTCCCAGAGGCGAAGGTCCCTGCCGGTCAGGCGCCGGGGCGTCGTCGGGCGGATGTCCGGTGATCACAACCAGCCCTTGTCCCGTGCCGTGCGGACCGCCTCGGCGCGGTTGCGGGCCCCGGTCTTCTGGATGGCGGTGGACAGGTAGTTGCGGACGGTGCCCTGGGACAGGTGCAGGGTGCCCGCGATCTCCGCGTTGGTGGCGCCGTCCGCCGCGGCGCACAGCACCTCGCGTTCGCGGTCGGTGAGCGGGCTCGCGCCGTCGGCGAGCGCGGCGGCCGCCAGCGCCGGGTCGATGACCCGCTCGCCGCGCAGCACCCGCCGTACCGCGTCCGCGAGCTGCGCCGCCGGGGCGTCCTTGACGAGGAAGGCGTCGGCGCCGGACTCCATGGCGCGGCGCAGATAGCCGGGGCGGCCGAAGGTGGTGAGCACGACGATCTTCAGGGCGGGGAACTCGGCACGCAGCGCGGCGGCCGCGTCGAGACCGCTCATGCCGGGCATCTCGATGTCCAGCAGGGCGACGTCCACCGCGTGCCGCCGGGCCGCCTCGGCCACCTCGTCGCCGCGCGCCGCCTGGGCGACGACCTCCAGGTCGTCCTCCAGCGACAGCAGGGCGGCGAGGGCCTCGCGGACCATGGACTGGTCCTCGGCGAGGAGGAGTCGGACGGGGCGAACGGGCCGCTCACCGGTGGGATCGGTCATGCGCACAGGTTAGCCAGCCCCGTATTCCGCCCCTACGCGCGGCCGTCGGCGGACTCCCGGGGGACGGGCGTGCCGAGCGGGACGTAGGCGCGCAGGGCGAAGCCGCGGCCCCGGGGCGCCGGGCCGGTCTCCAGGCGGCCGTCGGCGAGGGCGAGGCGTTCGCGCAGGCCGCTCAGGCCGTTGCCGTCGTGCCGGCCGCGCGGCGGGCCGGTGCCGTCGTCGAGCACGGACAGGCACAGGCTGCGGCGCTCGTCGGCCTCCCACTCCTCGGTGAGCAGCAGCTCGCAGCGGCGCGCCCCGCTGTGCCGCACGACGTTGGTGACGGCCTCGCGCAGCGCCCAGGCCAGGGCGCCCTCCTCGTCGGCGGACAGCCGGGGGTGCCCGTCCTCCAGGGCGGGGTCGACGGCGGCGGTGATGCCCGCGGTGCGCAGCACGGCGCGGGCCCCGGCGAGTTCGACGGCGAGGCGGGGTCTGCGGTAGCCGGTGACGGCCTCCCGCACGTCGACCAGGGCCTGTCTGCCGACGCGTTCGATGTCGGCGACCTGTTTGGCGGCCGCCTCGGGGTCGCCGGGCAGCATCCGTCCGGCCAGTTCGCTCTTGAGCGTGATGAGGGAGAGCGAGTGGCCGAGGAGGTCGTGCAGATCGCGGGAGAGGCGCAGCCGTTCCTCGTTGGCGGCGAGCCGGGCGACCTCCTCGCGGGCGGCGCGCAGTTCCTGGGTGGTGCGGATCAGGTACTGCACGCCGACCATGGCGTAGCCGCTGCACAGGGCCGGCAGGGCGTAGGCGAAGAGGTAGTAGCCCCGGCCCTCGGGCCGCAGCCAGCCGGTCCCGATCAGCGCGGCGGTGACCACGGGTATCCCCCAGCGCCCCAGCCGCCAGGGCAGGACGACGGCCGAGGCGACGGAGGTGAAGATGAACAGCACCAGCCAGGCCGGGCCGAGGGCGAGCGTCAGCGCCACGGAGAGCGCGAACAGCAGGGCGAGGCAGCCGTACATCAGCCAGGGCCGCAGGACGCGGGCCATGTGCCGGTAGACGAGGGCGACGTACGCCACGACGAAGACGACGAGGCCGAGGCCGCCCAGGACCCGGTCGGCGGTGGGGGTGCCGGCCTGTGCCAGCTCGCCCACCGGGCCCGCGAGATAGACCATCCAGACCGCGATCCACAGGGCCTTGCGGAGCGCCTGGCGCCGGTTGCGCGGCGCCTGCCCCATCAACACCGGGTTGCGGTCCTCCGGTTGCCTCGTCGTCTCCACCGTCCGTCACGCCTTCCGGGTGTCCTTGCGGTACAGCCAGGCAGCGGCGCCGGAGAAGACCAGCAGATACCCGGCGAGGACCGCCATGTCCTTGAGGTGCGGCGCGGTGCCGCCCTCGACGGCGGTGCCCAGCGCCGCGTACGCGTGGGTGGGCAGCCACTCGGCGATGTTCTGCACCCACTGCGGCAGGAGGGTCAGCGGCATCCACAGTCCGCCGAGGAAGGCGAGGCCGAAGTAGACCAGCATGGAGATCGGGCGGACGGCGTCGCCGGTGGCGAGGTAGCCGAGGGCCACGCCGAGGGCGGCGAAGACGAAGCTGCCGAGCCAGGTGCCGAGGGCTATCGCGGCCCACTGCCAGGCGTCCAGGCGTACGCCCTTGACGGCCGCGGCGGCGATCAGCACCAGGAGGATCGAGGGCAGGCTGATGGTGGAGACGGCGCCGATCTTGGCCGCGACGTAGCCGCGTCCGGGCAGCGCGGTCAGCCGGAGCTGTCGTACCCAGCCCTTCTCGCGTTCCTTGGCGATGCTCTCGCTGTTGCCGAGCAGGACGGAGGTCATCGCGCCGAACGCGGCCATGGACACCATGAAGTACAGCGGCATGCTGAGCTTCATGCCGGGGAGGGGCTGGTCGTCGGCGCCGCCCGCGATGATCAGGTAGAGCAGCGGCGGGTAGATCACCGAGAAGAACAGGAACTTCTTGTTGCGCAGGGCGCGCACGATCTCCAGTTTGATCAGTGTGGTCATCGTGCCGTCTCCTCGGCGGGGGCGGGGGTCGCGTCGGACGCCGTGGTGAGGGCGATGAACGCCTGCTCCAGGCCGAGGCCGGAGACCTCCAGGTTGCGCGGGTAGAGGCCGAGCGCGTAGACCGCGTGGACGGTGGCGTCGGCGTCCTGGGACTGGATGCGGACGGTGCGCCCGGAGATCTCCAGGGAGGTCAGCCGGGGCAGGCCGCGCAGCGCGTGGTGGTCGAGGGGCTCGTCGAGGTCGAAGGTGACACGGCGGGCGCCGGCCCTGGCCTTGATCTCGGCGGCGGTGCCGTCGGCGAGCATCCGGCCGCGGTGCAGCACGATGACCCGGTCGGCGATGGCGTCGGCCTCTTCGAGGTAGTGGGTGGCGAAGAGGACGGTACGGCCCTGCCGGGCCTGGTCGCGCATGGTGTCCCAGAACGTCCTGCGGGCCGTGACGTCCATCCCGGTGGTCGGTTCGTCCAGCACGATCAGGTCGTTGGCGCCGGCCGTGGCGAGCGCGAACCGGACCCGCTGTTCCTGGCCGCCGGAGAGCTTGTCGACGGTGCGGTCGGCGAGGGCGGTGATCCCGGCGGTCTCCATGATCTGTTCGAGGGGGTAACCGCGCGGGTGCAGATCGCGGGCGAGCCCGACGAGTTCACGGACCTTGACGCCCCCCATCAGGGCGCCGCTCTGGAGCATCGCGCCGACCCGGCCCTGCTCGATGGCGTGCCGCGGTGTCGTCCCGAACAGGGACACCGTGCCGGAGTCGGGGGTGCGCAGCCCGAGGAGGAGGTCGAGGGTGGAGGACTTGCCGGCGCCGTTGGGCCCGAGGAGGGCGACGGTTTCGCCCGGGTGCAGCTCCAGGTCCAGATCGGAGACCGCGCGGAGGGCGCCGTAACTCTTGGTGATCTGCCGGAAGCTGACGACGGGTGCCCGGTCCGTGTGCCGTGCGGCGGCCGGGGAGGTGGCTGTGGTCGTCATGCCGGTCAGCTTTCCGGAGGTACGGGGCCGGGCGGCAGTGCCGACCGTACGGAGTGTGACATGACAGATGTCATGCCGAAGGCCCCCGGGGGTGCGTTCCCGGGGGCCTGGGGGCGGTGCGTCAGCTGCCGTCGGTGGGGATGGTCTGGACGCGTTCCTCCGGGCTGGTGCCCATCAGGGCCTTGCCGACCGCGCCGGCCACGTCCTCGACGCTGACCGGGTGCTTGGTGCCGTCGCCCTTGGTCAGCATCACGCCGTTGAAGGTGTCGCCGTACAGCTCCTTGAGGGCGGCCCGGTCGTAGTACGGGACCAGCTCGCCCTTGACGACCTTGAAGGAGAGGAACTTCGGGATGGACTTCTGCGGGCTGAAGGAGACCGTGTGCGCCGCGTCGGTGCGCACCGTGACCAGGCCCGACATCGCCGGCTCCGCGAACTGCTTGAGCGCCTTGTCGACGGCCGCCCGGTCCACCTGCGGCTGCTGGGTGCCGGCGGTGAGGACGACCGGGGAGCCGGAGCCCTGGGTGATCTGGTCGCGGTAGGCGTCGGCGACCTTGGCGCGCGCCGCCTTGACGTCGAGGGCCTTGTACGGGGTGCCGTAGTGCGGCACGGCCCGGCCGTCCTCGAAGGTGATCCCGCCGTCCTTGGCCGCGCTCTCCGCTCCCGCGAGGGCCCGCAGCGCGATCTCCAGCTTCTCGTCGTCGACGATCATCTCGGGCTGGGCCACCCGGCTGCGGCCGATGAGGGAGCCGATGACGGAGACGGGGTTGTAGTCGCGTCCCGAGGCGTTGCGGACGGTCGTCTGGACATCGACGCCCAGCCCGGCCCGGGACGGCACAAGGGTCTTCGACGTGCCGTCGACGGAGAGCTTGACCGGCTGGTCCCCGCGCTCCTTGACCGCCTTTTCGAGGCGCTTGACGGCGTCGTCCTTGGTCAGGCCGCCGATGTCGACGCCGAGGGCGGTGGTGCCGTTGGGGACGTCCGCGTGGTCGAGCAGCAGTCCGGCGCCGTAGGCGACACCGGCGAGGACGACGACGCCAGCGCCCAGGAGGACGAGCTTGTTGCGGCCCTTCTTCTTGGGCGGGTTGATCGGCTCGGGGATCTTGGGCCGGGGGGCGGGGGCCGGGCTCGCGGCGGCCGGGGCGTCGGGCGGTGCGGCCGCCGGGAC
>NZ_JCANQV010000340.1:0-5680 GCF_059553635.1 Candidatus Streptomyces philanthi | reverse complement strand
CCGTGGTGGTCGGGGGGATCTTCGCCGGGCCGCCCGTCGCGCGGGCGGTGCAGGACCACTTCGCCCAGCGGGTGCCCGTGCACCCGGTCGTCTGGAAGGCGTCGCACTCCGCGGCGAAGCACCAGGCCAAGCAGGCGGGCGACGGGTACGCCAACACCTGGTGGGGCACGGGGTACTCCGGGGACTCCGCGGGCCAGTGGATCCAGGCGGGTTTCGGCCAGCCCACCGACCTGCTCTCCCTGCTCATCACGCCGGGTACCTCGCCGCGTTCCGCGCAGGCGGCGGACCAGGCCCGTCCGCAGGAGTTCGACCTGGTCGTCACCGACTCGTCCGGCAAGGCGCACACCTCGCACCACCGGATCAACGACGGGGGCGCGCAGCAGATCGATGTGCACGTACGTGACGCGGTGACGGTGCGGCTGGTGCTGCGTTCCGCGTACGGCGCCACGGACAAGAAGCAGGTGGCCGTCGCCGAGCTGGAGTTCTTCGGCCGTTCCACCACCTGACCGGCGCGGCGCCCGGGGCGGGCCCCCGGGCGCTCGGCTACCGGGTCAGTAGGGCTTGGTCGGCAGGTACTTGCCGTCCAGGGTGATCACGGCGCGCTCGCCGCCCTGGGGGTCGGGAACCTTCTTCACGTCGAGCCGGAAGTCGATCGCGCTGATGATGCCGTCGCCGAACTGCTCGTGGACCAGGGCCTTGAGGGTGGTCCCGTAGACCTGGAGCACCTCGTAGAAGCGGTAGATCGTCGGGTCGGTCGGGACGGCGCCCGGCAGGGAGCCGCGGGTGGGCACGGTCTGGAGCAGCCGCGCTGCGTCGTCGTCCAGGTCCAGGAGCTGGGCGACGGCGCGGGCCGCGGTCTCGGGCAGGGGGTGCTGGCCGAGCACGGCGGCCGTGACGAAGGCGACCGACAGTCCCGCGGCGTCGGCGATCTGCTGCCAGGTCAGGTCCTTGCGGATCTTGGCCTCGACGGCCCGGACGGCGAGTTCCTGACGGGCCGTGGGGTCGAACTGGGCGTGCACCATGGGGCGGGCTTCCTTTCGACGGTGCCGTTCCCGGCGGGCGAGGGGAACGGGGGGACGGGGCAGGCAGGCCGCGGGGACGGGGCCGGTCCGGCGTCCGCGTACGCACCGGGACCGCTCCGTGGGTCCCGGTGAGCGCGGTCCCGTCCGGCACCTTCGTCACCACAAACACCTCGCTTCACTCCTGCCTCTCTCGAACCTGCCCCTCCTCGTACGCCGTCACCCTCCCTGTCCGCTCCGACTGCGGGCGTGGTATCTCCCCTCCAGGGCCTCGTACGCCCCCGCGCCGTCACCGTCCGGCCTCCGCCCCACCCCCGGACGAGGGAACGGACGGCGCGGTGGCCGTGGCCCGGGGTAGGACGCAGGCGATCGTCGCTCGACACCGGGAGCCCGCATGCCACGTACGAATGTCACCGTCCCGACCGAGGACGGCGTCTGCCCCGCGACCCTGCACACGCCGTCGGACGGCGGCGCCCGGCCCGCCGTGGTCCTCTACCCGGACGCCGCCGGGGCCCGGGAGACCTTCGCCGCGATGGCGGACCGGCTCGCCGGCCTCGGCCACACCGTGCTCCTGCCCGACGTCTACTACCGCTCCTCCGGACACGCCCCCTTCGACCTCTCCACGGTGTTCGCCGACCCGGCCGAGTTCCAGCGCCTGATGTCCCTGGTCAAAAGCCTCACCACGGACCGGATCGTCCGCGACGCGGCCGCGTTCCTCTCGTTCCTCACGGACCGCCCCGAGGTGTCCGGGACCGGTGTGGGCACCACCGGGTACTGCATGGGCGGCCGGATCTCCCTGATCGTGGCCGGGCACCATCCGGACCGTGTCACCGCCGCCGCGTCGTTCCACGGCGGTCAGCTCGCTGCCGAGGACGACCCCGGCAGCCCCCATCTGCTGGCCGACCGCATCCGTGCGACCGTCTATGTGGCAGCCGCCGAGAACGACGAGCACTTCCCCCGCGCACAGCGCGAACGACTGGAGCGCGCCCTCACCGACGGCGGGGTCGAGCACACCGTCGAGACCTATCCCGCCGCACACGGCTTCGCGGTGCCGGACAACCCGACCTACGACGCCGCCGCCTCCGCCCGCCACTGGACCGCCCTGGCCCGCCTGTACGCCGAGACCCTGGGCAGCTGACCACCGGCCACGAGGGCAAAGGGAAAGGGCACCCACGGCGTGGGTGCCCTTCTCTTGTTACCAGGTGTGACTCCGCCGGGACGGAATGTGCCGTCAGCTGTCCTTCTTCTCGCTCTCCGCCCGCTTCGCCTTGATGCGCGCGGTCTCCTTGCGCACCTCGGCCTGGGTGGCGCGCTCCTTCTGGAGCCACTCGGGGGCCTCGCGCTTCAGCTCCTCGATCTGCTCCGTGGTGAGGGCCTCGGTGACACCGCCGCGGGCGAGACCCGAGATGGAGACGCCGAGCTTGGCGGCGACCACCGGCCGGGGGTGGGGGCCGTTGCGGCGCAGCTCGCGCAGCCACTCGGGCGGGTCGGCCTGCAGGGCGTTCAATTCGTCGCGCGAGACGACACCCTCCTGGAACTCTGCGGGGGTGGCCTGGAGGTACACACCCAGCTTCTTCGCCGCGGTCGCGGGCTTCATGGTCTGGGTGCTCTGGTGCGACGTCATGGTGCCAAGGATATCGAGCGTGTGCACCGCCTCCGAACACGCCCGGTAACCTGGCCACGTGACAGGCTCGGAAGTACCCCGTTCGTTCCGGCTCGCGTACGTTCCGGGCGTGATCCCCGCCAAGTGGGTGAAGATCTGGAACGAGCGGCTGCCGGACATCCCGCTGACCCTCGTCCAGGTGCCCGCCGCCGAGGCGCCCGGCATGCTGCGCGACCGTGCCACCGACGCGGGTTTCGTACGGCTGCCGATCGACCGGACGGATCTCAGCGCGATCCCCCTCTACACCGAGACGACCGTGGTCGTGGTCCCCAAGGACCACCTGATCACCGCGGCCGACGCGGTGTCCCCCGACGATCTCGCCGACGAGATCGTGCTGCACCCCCTCGACGACACCCTCGACTGGGAGCGGCCGCCGGGACGCCCGGCGATCGAGCGGCCCGCCACCACGGCGGACGCCATCGAGCTGGTGGCGGCGGGCGTGGGGCTGCTCGTCGTCCCGCAGTCGCTGGCCCGTCTGCACCACCGCCGGGACCTGACCTACCGGACGATCACGGACGTACCGCAGTCGCAGGTCGCGCTGTCGTGGCCCGAGGACGCCACCACCGATCTGGTGGAGGATTTCATCGGGATCGTCCGCGGCCGGACCGTCAACAGCACGCGCGGCCGCCGGCCCGCCGCCGAGGCGCAGCCGAAGGACAAGCGGCCGGAGGCGGGCCGCGCCCAGCGCAAGCCCGCGGGCGGCAAGGCGGCTGGCGGCAGGACAGCGGGCGGTAAGGCAGCGGGGAAGGGCGCGCGGCGTGGCTCCGGCGGCCCGAAGGGCACACGCGGCAGGCCCCGCCGCAGGTCGTAGGCCCAGACGGCGGGCACATGCGGCGGGCCACCCTGTTGATCGTCTGCGGCGTTTCGGATAGCAATGACCCGTGATACGAGGAAGCAAGGTCGGGTTACGGACCCGGCGTGACAGCGATGTCCCGATACTCCAGGCCGAGCTGTACGAGGACGTGCTGACACGTTCGCGTTCGGACTCCGCCCCCTGGCGTCCCCTTCCTCCGGACGCGGCGGACTCCCCCGCCGCGGCGGCCGTGCCGTCGGAGGCGCGGGCGTACTTCTCGGTGGAGGAGCTGGCGTCGCAGGAGCTGGCCGGCGAGGCCCTGGTGTGGGGCATCAATCCCCACAACAGGTCGGCCCACCTGGGACTCTCCCTGCTCCCGGCCTTCCGGGGACGGGGCCTGGGGACCGACATCGTCCGGGCCTTGTGCACCTACGGGTTCACCGTCCGCGGCCTGCAACGGCTCCAGATCGAGACCCTCGCCGACAACACCGCGATGATCGCGGCGGCGACCGGGAACGGGTTCGTGATCGAGGGCACCCTGCGGCGTTCCGCCTGGGTGTACGGGGCCTTCCACAACACGGTGGTCCTCGGGCTGCTCGCCGGGGAGTGGACGGCGTAGGGCGGGGGGTGTCGCGTCCGGTGTGTGCCTGCGGGAGGGGGCGGGGCACCCCCACGTCCAGAGCGCGCGGTGTTTCGGCGGCGTGCGGTACGGCGCCCCGGAGGCCGAGGCCCGCCGCCCGTACCGGGTCCTTCACCACCCCTGTCAGGGGGCGGTTCCGGGAAGTGGACCCGTGAGGGCGGCGTGACCGTGGTTCTCCGAGGGCCGTGGTGGGGTCAGCCCGCCTCGCCGGCCTCGACCGAGGTGACGGTGAACCGTCCGCCGCAGACCCGGAAGCCGGCGCTGCGCGTGGTCATCGACTCCTTCGAGCCGGGCGGGTAGACGTAGATGATCTGCGCGCCCGACCAGCAGGGGATGTCCGAGACACCCTCGTTGACGGTGCGGAGCACGGCGTGGGCGCTCTGCCCCGGCCGCAGCTGGACGGGCTTCCCCGCGGCGCCCTCGCGCGCGGCGGGCTTGCCGACGGACGAGCCGTCGCGGGCGATCAGCGACACACCGGGGAAGCCGCGGAGCGTGCAGGTCTGCTTGCTCTTGTTGGTGAAGACCAGCGGGACGTGGATGTTGCCGGCGCCGACGTCGGTCCGGCCGAGCCGCAGCGACAGGTTGGCGGCGGTGCAGCGGTCCGACGCGGTCAGCGCGGCGGTGCCGTGCCCGGCGGCGCTCGGGGCGTTGCCGTGGACGGCGGACTCCGACGCGCCGGAGGGGCGGGCGACGTGGGCCGACGGCTGGGCGTCGTGCCCCGGGGGCGGTGCGACGTCGCCGCTGCCCGTGCCCGTGCTTCCCGCCCCGGTGGACGTCGTGGGGGCCTGCGCGGCCGGCGCGCGGGAAGCGGAGTTCTCCCCGCTCTGGCAGGCGGTGAGCATGAGTGCGGAGACGGCGATCAGAGACCCGGCGGCGACCCGGCGGCCGCGGCCGAGGGGCGAACTGGTGAGCGACATGGGGCTCCCCCTCTTCTGGTGGGTGCGTACCCGTGGCACGGGTGCGTACGGTCCGTCCGGTGTGCTTCCAGCGTGACCCGGGGCGCTGCCGGTCCGCTAATGAGGCGCTAACGCCTCGCTAACGGAGGCATCGCGAAGCGCGCGGAACACGCGGCAGCGACCGGCGCACGGAGGCATTGTGCCGGGCGGGGGCGCGTGTCGCGGCGCTATGGTGTCCGACTGCGCCGGGTGCGTGTCGGGGGACGCACCGGGACAAGGGTGATGAGCTGCGGCGATGCGGACAGGCGGGGCCGAAGGCCCGCGCCGATGATGACGCGAATGCACGTGCCGGACATACGGGGTTTGCGGGGTGGTTGCTCGCGGCCGCGTCCGTACGGTGTGACGCGCCGGGGTGGGGTGTTCCTGGGGAACGGGGTGTCCGCCATGGTTTCCCGGGGATCGACGGGTGGTCAGCGGGTGCGGTTGAGGGACGGCATCGGTTCGGCTTGGCCCTGGTTGCTGGTGAGGAGGCCGATCGAGGCTCGTAGTGGGGCGGTTGTGATGCGGGTGGTGGGTCGGGTGTGACCGTCGGTTTCACGGGGATGCCGACGCACTGGTGGACGGCTGATGCGGTGGGAGCGCGTGGCACTGCCGCACCGTGGGCGGCAG
>NZ_JCANQV010000339.1:0-5699 GCF_059553635.1 Candidatus Streptomyces philanthi | reverse complement strand
CTCGCCGCGCTCGCCGACGGTGCCGGAACCGACCAGCTCACCCGCGATGTACGGGAGTACTTCGGTGTCCACTGACCCCCGCCCCGCACGCCCCCCTCGCGCCCGCCGCCGACTGCGGACCGCGCTCGCGCTCGCCGCGTCGGCGGCCGCCCTGCTGTGGTGCGCCGCCGCTCCGGTAGCCGCGGCGGAAAGCCCGGGGGAACGGATCGCCGAGGCCCTGCGCCGCTCCCCCGTCTATGTCGATCCGTCCCTGACCTCCGCGGTCGACGCCACCGAGCAGAAGAAGCTCGTCGCGCAGATCCGGGAGACGGGACTGCCCATCCGCGTCGTCCTCGTACCGCTGGTCGAGGGCGACGACTGGGGCGGTGATCCCGAGCAGCTGGCCGGGGTGGTCCACGACCGGTTGGGCGACTCCCCTTCGATCATCGTCACGCTCGGCAAGTACCGCGACGCCCTCGCCGCCCGCGAATGGCCCGGCGACACGCACCACGCGCAACGGGCCGCCGCCACGGTCTTCTTCCAGGACGACATGAAGAACGCCCGCACGGCCCGCCGTCTCTCCCGCGCCATCGCCCTCATCAAGGCCGGTGACGGCGACAAGGAGTACGAGAAGGCCACCGCGCACCTCGACTCCGGGCGGGACCTGCCGGGTTCGGGCACGGAGGGCACCTCCGTCCCCCGGGTGATCGCGCTGGTGGCCGGGCCGCTGCTGGTGCTCGGCGCGGCGGGGCTGCTGCTGCGCCGCCGCTCCCGGCTGCGCGCCCCCGCCGCCTCGTTCACGCTGCCCCGTTCCGTCTTCGCCGCCGCCCGCCGGACCGACGAGTCCGCGCTGCGTGAGCGGGCCTCCCGGGAAGTGGTGCGCCTGGGCGAGGAGGCCCGCGCCGCCGACGGCGATCCGGCGTCCGTCGAACGCGCCCTGGACGCCTACTCCGCGGCCGGGACGGTGCTGGACCGCGCCCGCGGCATACCCGACCTGGCCGGGGTGTTCGCCCTGGTCGCGGAGGGCCACGCGGCGCTGTCCGGCGCCCGGGACCCGCTCCCGCTGTGCTTCTTCCACCCCCTGCACGGCCCGGCGACCGGCCGCGTCACCTGGCGCCCCCTCGGCCGCCGCGAGGCGGTGGACGTGGCCGCCTGCGACACCTGCGCCCGAGCGCTGCGCGCCCGCCGCGCCCCCGCGGTCCTCACCGACCACCTGGACGGCCGCCCTCTCCCGTACTTCGAGGTCCCCGCCGACCGCAGCCTCTGGGCCGCCACCGGCTACGGCTCCCTCCTGACCGACGACTCCCTGACCGCCCACGTCCAACGGGGCGATTTCACGCGCACGCTGGGGTGAGGGCGCGGTGTCCGGGCAGTTGCCTGGGCGGCGGGCACGGGGCCGGAGCGCACGAGGCCGGAGGCGGTGCCTGGGGCGGGCACGCACAGCGCACATGCCCGGCCCCGGGATGCCTCCCTGCTCGAAGGCGGGATGCCCCGTGCCCGGCAGCTGCCGGTCCGCCGGCGGCCCGCCCCCTCACATCGCCCGAGGAGCCTCGTCGCCCAACCAGGTGTCGATGATGCGGGTCGCGAGGGTGGTGACCGTGTGGTCGCTGGTGTCGATGGTGGGGGTTCCGGGTGGGTCGGACCGTCGTATCAGGTCGATCTGGTGGAGCGTCCGGGCGAGTTGGTCGTCGGCGCCGGAGCCGATCTCGCGGCGGGCGATCCTGGTGCGGAGCGAGAGCAGGTCGGCGGTCAGCCGGACCACGGTGAGGTCGGCGCCGGGGACCGCGTCGGCGATCCAGGGGAGTTCCCGGTCCAGGAAGGCGAAGACGCCCGCGGTGATCAGCCGGGTGTGTCCGAGGGCGGCGTAGTTGGCCCAGAGGGCGGCGAGATTGCGCCGGGACAGCTCACTCGGCCGCAGTCCCGGTGGGGGCCAGGGGTGGACGTGGTCCAGTTCGTCGGAGTCGATCAGCGCATGGGCGAGGTCGGCGTGGGCGAGCCGACGGGAGATCTCATGGGCGGTCGAGGACTTTCCGACACCGGCCGGACCGCACAGAACCAGTACCTTCGTGGTGGACATGGCCGGATTGTGGCGGTGGGCGATCCGCGTCGCCAGAGAATTTCCCTGCCACCGAGGGCAGTTCGGCCGCCGCTGGACGGAGAGGCGGCCGGACAACGCGGCGTGGGGCAGGAGGCCGCACCAGGGCTGCGGCCCCTGCCCCACGCCGGACCACCACCGCCCCCGGCCTGACACCACCTCACCACCACACCTACGCCCCGACCGCGCCCCCTCACCCCACCCCCACCGCCGCATCAAGAAACCCCTCGACCGCGTGCCGCCAGGCGGTGGGTTGTTCCCAGGGTGCGAGATGGCCGGAATCCGGTAGTTCGGCGTAGGTGCCGTGAGGGAGGACGCGGACCATTTCCTGGGCTTCGGCGCGGCCCAGGTCGCCGTCCGGACCGCGGACGACGAGGGTGGGGCACCGTATGTGGGCCAGTTCCTCCCAGTGGGCGTCGTGGGCCCAGGTGTCGCGGACGGCGAGCATCTGGTGGGGGGAGAAGAGCGGGCGCCAGCCGTCGTCGCACTCGGTCATGGTCTCCGCGAAGTACGCGCCGCGGGCCGGGCGGGGGCGTTCCAGCGACGGGTCGTCCTCTCCGAACCAGGTGCGGACGTCGGCGAGGGTGGCGAACGGGACCGGCCAGGTGGAGAACCAGTCGGCCCACTCGCGCTGCGAGGCCGCGCCGATCGCCGAGGCCCGCATGTCGCAGATCACCAGGGCGCTGACCAGGTCGGGGCGGCGGGCGGCCAGCTGCCAGGCGGTCAGCGCGCCCATCGCGTGGCCGATGAGGGTGACGGGCGCCAGTCCGAGCTGTTCGACGGCGGCGAGGGCGTCGTCGACATAGGCCGCGCGGTCGTACGGGCCGCCGTCGGGCTTCTCGCTGCGGCCGTGGCCGCGCTGGTCGAGGGCGATCGGGCGGTGCCGCGCGCCGAGCCAGCGGGCGGTGTCGGCCCAGTGCGCGGCGCGGCCCATCAGGCCGTGGAGCAGCAGCGCCCCGGGTCTGTCCCCCGGATCGCCGCAGGTCTTGGGCGGTTCGGTGAATTCCCAGGCCGCGAGCCGTAGGCCGCCGGCTCCTGTCACATCGATGCGCCGCACCATCGTTCTGCCACCCCCAGTCGTCCCGTGAGCAGCACCACGGTATCGAACCGTCATTCGAATCTGTGGTTCCGGCGCTCAAGTCCCCTCGTTCGGGTGACGGCCCTCAAGGGTTGATCACCTCCGCCGAGGGGAGACAGCTAGCGGGAGGTGAGCCCTACCGGGAAGGGGGCTCACCGCGCAGGACCCTGGGAGCTCGGGGCTCCGGGTCCTGACGGGGGACATTGGGGAGGCGGGGCCCCGGCTGCGAGCAGCCGGGGCCCCGTGCCGTTCCCGCCCCACCCCGTTCCCGCAGGTCCCGGCACCGCGCGCCGTCCCGTCCGACCGCGCCCCAGGCACCACCCGCCACCCCGCACGCCTCGCGCACCACGCCTCCGCGCCGCCCCCGCGCACCCACCCGGCACCCGCACCACGCCCGATCGCAGCATCTCCCCCACCGCCGCCACCCCACGCACCCGAACGGCCCGCCGAGCAGCGCGTCAACGCGACTCAGCGGGCCGTACAGGGCGGAGAAGAGACCGAAACGAAGGATCGAAGAGGCCGAAGAAGGCCCTTCCCGTCCGGTCAGCGCTTCCGGTCAGCGCTTGGCGACGAAGACGTGCGCCGCGATCTCGGCGTCCAGCTCGGCGGCCTCACCGCTGCTGCCGACCAGCACGCCCACCGGCGAGTCCGTCACGCTGACCACCGCGCCCGGCTGCACCCCGGCGCGCCGCAGGGTGTACATCAGCTGGGCGTCCATCTGAATGGGCTCGCCGATGCGGCGGACCACGGCGGTCTTGCCGTCGGTGCCGGCCTCCAGATCCATCAGGTTGACCATCCCGGCGTCCAGGAACGGGTCGGCCTCGGCCTTCTCGCCCAGTTCCTCCAGGCCGGGGATCGGGTTGCCGTACGGGGACTCCGTCGGGTGCCGGAGCAGTTCCAGGACGCGGCGTTCGACCGCCTCGCTCATCACGTGCTCCCAGCGGCACGCCTCGGCGTGGACCTGCTCCCACTCCAGGCCGATGACGTCGACGAGCAGGCACTCGGCGAGGCGGTGCTTGCGCATCACCCGGGTCGCCAGCCGCCGGCCCTCCTCGGTCAGCTCCAGGTGGCGGTCGCCGGCGACCGTCAGCAGACCGTCCCGTTCCATGCGCGCCACCGTCTGGCTGACCGTGGGGCCACTCTGTTCGAGCCGCTCCGCGATCCGGGCGCGCATCGGGACCACGCCCTCTTCCTCAAGCTCAAGGATGGTGCGGAGATACATCTCCGTGGTGTCGATCAGTCCGGACATGCGTGCCCCTCGATGTGTCGTGCGGGTGGCCCTGGATTCAATTCTGACGCATCCCACTGACAACGGTGCCGCCCCGGCCGCGGGCCGGGTCCGGCCGTGCGTATTGACAGAGCACTGGTCCAGACCGCAACGTGAGCCGCGCCACGGCGTCACGGGGTGCGCGACCGGCGGGTACGGGCCGGTGGCGGCACGGACCGGCAGGTGCCCCGGGGTGTCCGCGGCACGGTCCGCGCGACCGATCCGTCCGACGGGCCGCCGCACCCGGCCCCGATCCATCCACACTTCGACGAGAGGGGCCCGCGGTATGGCTGAGAGCGACCGGCTGGCCGGGCAGTACTTCGACGCCGCGATCGATCTGCTGCGCACGATCCGCGACGAGGAGGGTGCCGCGATCACGGCCGCCGGGCGGCTGATCGCCGACACCGTGGAGGCGGGCGGCCGGGTCTTCTCGTTCGGCGCCGGGCACTCCTCGCTGCCCGCCCAGGACACCGTCTACCGGGCGGGCGGCCTCGCGGTCATGAACCTGCTGTGCGTGCCCGGTGTGATGGGGGTGGACGTCCGGCCGGCGACGCTCGGCAGCGCGCTGGAGCACGTCGGCGGGCTGGCCGCTGCGGTGCTGGACAGCAGCCCGCTGGAGGCCGGGGACGTCCTGGTGATCATCTCGCTCTCGGGCCGCAACGCGCTGCCCGTCGAGATGGCGCTCACCGCGCGGGCGCGCGGCATCAAGGTCGTCGGCCTGACCTCCGTCGCGTACACGAGGGCCACCACCTCCCGCCACCCCTCGGGCGGTTTCCTCAAGGACCACTGCGACATCGTGCTGGACAGCCGTGTCCCGGTCGGGGACACCGTGCTGACGCGGGAGGGTGTCGACGCGCCGTTCGCCCCCGCCTCCACCGTCGTGACCAGCGCCGTCATGCAGGCCGTGGTCGCCACGGCGGCGGGCGAACTGGCCGGGCGCGGCATCGAGCCGCCGCTGCTGCGGTCGGCCAACGTCGACGGCGGACGCGAGTGGAACGGCCGGGTGATGCGGGAGTACGCGGACCGGATCTTCTACCGGAACTGACCCCGCCGAGGACCCCGCGCACCGCCCGGACACGCCCTAGCCCGCCAGGTCCAGGGCGGTGGCGATCCGGGCGGCGACCTCCTCCGCGTACGCCGCGTCCGCGCGGTCGAACGGGCGGCGGGCGGGCAGGCGCAGGAAGGTGGCGACGCCGAGGGTGCGGCCGCGGCTGCGCAGCACCACGCACAGCCCGTGCACCGTGCCGTCCGGCCAGCGGCGGGTCTCCGCCCAGCGTTCG
>NZ_JCANQV010000338.1:0-5735 GCF_059553635.1 Candidatus Streptomyces philanthi | reverse complement strand
GCCGCCTTCTCGCCCTCCGTGCTCTGCGCGAGCCCGCCGCGGGTCTTCAGCGGGACCTCCTTGATGAACACGGCGAACACCAGCGCCAGCAGCGCGCAGGGCGCCGCGTACAGGAAGACGTCGCCGACGCCGTGCCCGTAGGCGCTCTCCATGACGGTGCGCAGCGGGGCCGGGAGCGCGCTCAGGTCGGGGATGCCCCCGCCGCCGGAGCCGTGCTGCGCGGCCGCCTTCGCGGCCTTGGGGCCGAGTTCGGCCACGCCCTCCTCGACGTAGTGGGTCACCCGGTGGGCGAGGGCCGCGCCGAGCGCGGAGACGCCGACCGCGCCACCGAGGGAGCGGAAGAAGGTGACGACGGACGAGGCGGAACCGAGGTCCTGCGGGGCGACCTGGTTCTGCGTGCACAGCACCAGGTTCTGCATCATCATGCCGATGCCCAGGCCCATCAGCGCCATGTAGATGGCCATGTGCCAGTACGCGGTGTCGTGGCGGAGGGTGCCGAGCAGGCCGAGGCCCGCCGTGACCAGCACACCACCGGAGACCAGCCATGCCTTCCAGCGTCCGGTCCGGGTGATGATCTGGCCGGAGACCGTCGACGAGACGAACAGGCCCGCGATCATCGGGATGGTCATGACGCCGGACATCGTCGGCGACTCACCGCGCGCCAGCTGGAAGTACTGGCTGAAGAACACCGTGCCGGTGAACATCGCGACACCGATGAACAGCGAGGACGCCGAGGCCAGCGCGATCGTCCGGTTGCGGAACAGCCGCAGCGGGATGATCGGCTCCGTCGCCCGGCTCTCGACGAGGACGAAGACCGCGCCGAGCACCACCGAGCCGCCGACCATCGCGAAGGTCTGCCACGACACCCAGTCGTACTTGTCGCCGGCCAGCGTCACCCACACCAGCAGCAGCGAGACCGCCGCGCTGATGAAGAACGCGCCCGCCCAGTCGACCTTGACGCCCTCCCGCTTGACGACGGGCAGGTTGAGGGTCTTCTGGAGCACGATCAGCGCGATGACCGCGAAGGGCACACCGACGTAGAAGCACCAGCGCCAGCCCAGCCAGCTGGTGTCGGTGATCACGCCGCCGAGCAGCGGGCCGCCGACCGTGGCCACGGCGAAGGTGGCACCGAGGTAACCGCTGTAACGGCCGCGCTCCCGGGGGGAGATCATCGCGGCCATCACGATCTGGGCCAGGGCGGACAGACCGCCCACGCCGATGCCCTGCACCACGCGGCAGGCGATCAGCATGCCCGCGTTCTGTGACAGGCCGGCGACGACGGAGCCCGCCACGTAGACGATCAACGATGCCTGGACCAGCAGCTTCTTGCTGAAGAGGTCGGAGAGCTTGCCCCACAGCGGCGTGGTCGCCGTCGTGGCGAGCAGCGAGGCCGTCACCACCCAGGTGTAGGCGCTCTGGCCGCCGTTCAGCTCGTGGATGATCTCCGGCAGCGCGTTGGAGACGATGGTCGACGACAGGATCGCGACGAACATGCCGAGCAGCAGCCCGGACAGCGCCTCCATGATCTGACGGTGCGTCATCGGGGCCTGGCCGGAGGGGCCGGGCCCGCTCCCGTGCCTGGCGCGGCCGCCCCGCACACCGGCTGGTGTGGTCGTAGCCATGTAGTTCCTTTTCATCCTGCGGGTGTACGGGTGAGGGAGTCGTGGGGGACCCGGCTGCGGCAGTCGCCGAAGCTCGTACGGAGCCTGGCGAGCAGCTCGATCAGCTGCCCGACGTCGCTGTCGGACCAGTCGCTGAGGTACCGGGCAAGTGTTCTGGTGTAGGACTCGGCCAGCTCGGCGAGCAGCGCCTCGCCGCTCGGCGTCAGCCGCAGCAGCCGCGACCGTTTGTCCGCCGGGTCGGGCGCCCGCTCGATCCAGCCGTGGCCGGCGACATGCGCGACGTGCCGGCTGGTCACCGACATGTCGATCGCGAGCAGCTCGGCGAGCCGGCTCATCCGCATCTCGCCGTGCCGGTCGAGAAGGGTGAGCACCGCGGCGGAGCCGGGCGGGCACTCCGGGGGGAGGATGCGTGCCATCTCCCGCTTGACGGCCCCGATGGCACTGAGGTGCCGGGCCAGTTCTTCGTACTGGGACCGAGCGGCCATGGCTCCTCCGCACGTCTCTTTTCGTTGCTTGAGGCAACCGTAAACATGTTGGTTGCTGAAGGCAAATGAATCTTGGGGGTGGGGAGTAAAGGGGAGGGAAAGGTTCGGTGAGGTGGATGTCAAGGGTCGGACGGGGTGGAAGATCATCGGCTCCGGCGTGCCCCGTGGCGCCCACCGTGCACCCTGGGGTGCCTCGAAGCCCCTTGTTCGCTAGGGTCCTTGCCCATGGCGATCAACCCGCAGAACCCGTCCGAGGGCAACTACGACCCGGCGGGCAGCACGCAGATGTTCCGAGCCTTCGTGGACGAGGGAGCCGCCCCGCAGACCGGCGGCCGCGCGGCGGCCCGGCAGCAGGCGTCGTCCGGCCCGCGGGTGGGCCTCATCGCGGGCGTGGTCGTCGCGATCCTGGTGATCGTCGGCGCGGTGTGGCTGGCCCTGGGCTGAGCCGCGGGGCGCCGGATCGCGCTTCGCTTCCCCTTCTTCCTCTCCTTTGTCTCTCCGTGCGTCGTACGGAGCGGGGGCCCGGTTGTTCCGGGCCCCTTTTCTGTTTGCGGGGGCGGGGACGCCGTCCGGGCCCGCCTCACTTCCAGTCGAACGACACGTCCCGCGTATCGAGGCGCATCCCGAGCGGCACCCGCCAGGAGTCGACGCAGACCCGGTACGTGGCGGTCCTCCGTTCGCCGGGGGCCAGGGGGAGCGGCAGCGGGTGGGTGGACGCGACGGTGCCCCAGTCGATGCCGAGGAGGCCGATGAGGTGGGTGCCGAGGGTGACGGTGCCCGTGGTGACCGGGGTGCGGCCGGTGTGCAGCAGGGTGAACGAGACCTTCTGGCACCAGCGCACCTCGGTGTCCGCGAGCCCGAGGCCGCCGATCATGAGCCCCTCGGGGGCGTCCGGGCCGGCGGGGATCGCCGGGGACGGGGTGCTGGGAGAGGTGGGAGAGCCGGAGGGGGCTGTGGGGGAGCCGGTGCCGGGGGAGCCCGGAGTGCCGGAAGGGGAGGCGGAAGTGCCGGGAGGGGGTGCCGGGGCGCCGGAGGGTCGTGAGGGAGGGCGGAGATCCGTTACCCCGGGTGAGGGTGAAGCGCCCGGCGAGGTGGGAAAGTTGGCCGGATCACGACGGTCGGGAGAGGGTTTGTCCGGGCGCTCGCGGGTCTGCCGGCCGGTGCCGGGGGCCGGGGTGGCGCTGCCGCCGCCGGACGGGGTGCCGTCCAGAGGGGTCAGCTCGACGCCGTCCCGGGGCGGTACGGCCTGGGACGGGGCGGGGCCGTCGGGGCCGAGTGCCGCGTAGCCCTGGTCGGAGGTGTTCCCGCAGCCGGCGAGGAGCGCTGCCGCGCAGATCACGGCCGCCGCGGGGAGGGCCGGCGCCCGGCGCGTACGGGTCGTACGGGGCGCGGGCGTACGGGAGGCCGCGCGGGGCGCGTCCGGTGCGAGGGGTGCGGGCGGGGCGGGTCGTGCGCGTGACAGCCGTCGCATCGGGACAGTGTCGGTGACGGGCCGTCAGGAGTACAGGGGTGTGCACCCCGCGTTCCCGCGTCCGGGGCGGGCCGGGCGGTACCGGGGCCGTGTCAGGGGGCCGGGACGTACCGGGCCGTACCGGGATCGCGCCAGGGGCCGGGGCCCGTCGGTTCGTCCGCTGTCCGCCGAGGGGCAGGTGGCCTCGGCGGACCGTTCCTCATTCGGCGATGAGTCCTTCGCGCAGTTGCGCGAGGGTGCGGGTGAGCAGCCGGGAGACGTGCATCTGGGAGATGCCGACCTCCTCGCCGATCTGCGACTGCGTCATGTTGGCGAAGAAGCGCAGCATGATGATCTGGCGCTCGCGCGACGGCAGTTTGGCCAGCAGCGGCTTGAGGGACTCGCGGTACTCCACGCCCTCCAGGGCGCTGTCCTCGTAGCCGAGGCGGTCCGCCAGGGAGCCCTCGCCGCCGTCGTCCTCCGGGGACGGGGAGTCGAGGGAGGAGGCGGTGTAGGCGTTGCCGACCGCCAGGCCGTCGACGACGTCCTCCTCGGACACGCCCAGGCAGCGGGCCAGCTCCGGGACGGTCGGGGAGCGGTCGAGCTTCTGGGACAGCTCGTCGCTGGCCTTGGTGAGGGCCAGACGCAGCTCCTGGAGGCGGCGCGGTACGCGCACCGACCACGAGGTGTCGCGGAAGAACCGCTTGATCTCACCGACGACCGTGGGCATCGCGAACGTCGGGAATTCCACGCCGCGTTCGCAATCGAAACGGTCGATGGCCTTGATCAGCCCGATGGTGCCGACCTGGACGATGTCCTCCATCGGCTCGTTGCGGCTGCGGAATCGGGCCGCCGCGTACCGGACGAGCGGGAGGTTCAGCTCGATCAGGGTGTCGCGGACGTAGGTGCGCTCCGCGCAGTCCTTGTCGAGGGCGGCCAGCCGCAGGAACAGGGAGCGGGAGAGCGTACGGGTGTTGATGGCGTCGTCGTCGTGTGCGTGCGGTGCCGGTGCGGGAATCGTGGGAAGCACCTTCGAGCTGCCCAGTTCTACGGACATGCCACCCCCTTGAGGTCGCGGTCGGGTCGCTGCGGCGTCCCCGGGCCGGGGTGGACCGAGGAGTGATGTCTCCACCTGAATACCGGAGGCAGTGCCACGGCAAACGCGGTTCCAGCAGAATGTCACATGTCGGCAACACGCTGTAGCGCCTTGTCGACATATCTGCGCGGGATCGAGTCGTCCGTCCCGGTCACGCCTCGATCCGATTTGCGGAACGGAGGCGTGCGAAGCTCCGCGACAGTAGCCGCGAGACATGCATCTGCGACACCCCCAGCTCCGCACTGATCTGAGATTGCGTCAAGTTGCTGTAGTAACGGAGGAGCAGAATCCGCTGCTCGCGTTCGGGGAGCTGGACGAGCAGATGCCGCACGAGGTCGCGGTGCTCGACGCCGGCCAGCTCCGGGTCCTCGTAGCCGAGGCGGTCCAGCAGGCCCGGCAGGCCGTCCCCCTCCTGGGCGGCCTCCAGGGAGGTCGCGTGGTACGAGCGGCCGGCCTCCAGGCAGGCCAGTACCTCGTCCTCGGCGATCTTGAGGCGGTCGGCGATCTCGGCGGTGGTGGGGGAGCGCCCGTGCTGCACGGTCAGGTCCTCCGTGGCGCCGTTGACCTGCACCCACAGCTCGTGGAGGCGGCGCGGGACGTGGACGGTGCGGACGTTGTCGCGGAAGTAGCGCTTGATCTCGCCGACGACGGTGGGCATGGCGAAGGTGGGGAACTGGACACCGCGGTCGGGGTCGAAGCGGTCGATGGCGTTGATCAGCCCGATGGTGCCGACCTGGACGACGTCCTCTATGGGCTCGTTGCGGCTGCGGAAGCGGGCGGCGGCGTAGCGCACCAGCGGCAGATTGGCCTCGATCAGGGCGGCGCGGACCCTGCGGTGCTCGGGCGTGCCGGGTTCCAGCCCCGCGAGCTCCGCGAACAGCACCTGGGTGAGCGCCCGCGTGTCCGCGCTCCGGCTCTCGCGGGATGGAGCCTTGGCCGTCACGGTCACGCCACCCTTCGCAGTGCATGTATCCGGCAAAAGCGGTCATAGCATCACAAGACATGTCCACTGTGTGCAAGCACCGCATCACACCGTGTTGAGTGGCGAGTTGGCGGTGTGCCGGGGGCTTGCGCGGCACGGC
>NZ_JCANQV010000337.1:0-5782 GCF_059553635.1 Candidatus Streptomyces philanthi | reverse complement strand
GGCGGACAGCGGCAGCGGACCGCGCCCTGCGGTCACCGGCGACTGTTCACGCATCACGGGCCTCTCGGCGCTCGATCGGCTGGGCGGCGCACGGGGCGTGCGCGGGCGTGCGCGCACGGAGCGGACCTGGCGGAACGCCACGGCGCACACCTGTCCGCACCCTAACCCTGCGGCCTATCGGCCCCGTGGCGCCCCGCCGGACGCCCGGGGAACGCGGAACCGCCCGTTCCCCCCTCCGTACGGCCACTCCTGGCGCCCCGGAACTCCGCGCCGGACAGCGGCACCGGCACGGCGTGTCCCGCGGAGTTCCCGCCGGCGGTGAGATCTTCCCGGCACTTCCGCGCACCTCTCGAAACCCGCACCCGCGCCTATTCTGGACACCCGCACCACCGCCCGCCCCGCGCCCCGTACCCGCCCCACGACACACCCGTCACACGACGGACAGACCGGCCGCCCGCCGGAACCTCCGACCCCAGGACGTCCGTGACCGCGACCCGCACCGCCGCCTCCCGCCGCCGGACCGCCGGCGCCGCCCTGCTGCTGCTCGGCGCCCTCGCCTACACCGCCTGGGTCCTCGAAGTGGTCGTCGCCACCGGACTCAACCCCGTCCAGACCTACGTCAGCGAACTCGCCGCCGCCGACCAGCCTCTCGGCGGACTCTTCCGCGCCACCGACCTGGCCGCCGGACTCCTGGTCCTCGCCGGCGCGCTCACCCTGCTCACGGCGGGCCGGACCGGCCCCTGGACCACGACCGGACGCCTGGCCCTCGCCCTCTTCGGCGCCGCCACCGCCGTCGACTCCCGGCTGCCGCTGAGCTGCGCCCCCACCAGCGACCCGGAGTGCGCGGCCCGCGAGACCGCCGGACTGGTGCCCGCCACCCACACCGCGCACGCCCTCAGCAGCACCCTCGCCATGGTCGGCGCGCTGGCCGCCCTGGTCCTGCTCACCGTCGCCGCCCACCGCGAGGGCGGCCGGCCGGCGCTCCGCCGCCTCGGGCCCGTGCTCGTCGCCGCCGTCGCCGCCGCCACCGTCTGGACCCTCGCGTCGGTCGCCGCGTTCACCGCGGGCGCCGGGACCTGGGCGCTCGGCCTCGGCCAGCGCCTCCAGGTGCTGCTGGTCGCCCTTTTCCTCGCGCTGTACGCCGCGAGCACCGCACGCCAGGAGCACACCGCCGCCGACGGCGCACGCCCCGCCCCGCACCACCCCGTCCCCGCCCCCTCGCAGGCGCCGAAAAGCCCCCCGGGAGCCCCCGAATGAGCCGTCCCCCCGTCCCCGGCCGGATGCTGCGCGTCGACGGCATCCCCCTGCACGTCCTGGCCGAGGGCAGCGGCCCGGTCTGTGTCCTCAGCGGCGGGCTCGGCATGGCCTGGTTCGACTGGGACGAGGTCGCCGCCCGGCTCGCCCCGCACCGCACTGTCGTCCGCTTCGACCGCCCCGGACTGGGCCTGAGCGCCCCGGCCCCCACGGCGCCCGCCCTGGCGGACGAGGCCGCCCGGATCACCGGCGTCCTCGACGCCCTCGGACACGACGGGCCCTGCACCGTCGTCGGCCACTCCCTGGCCGCCTTCCACGCCGAGGCGTTCGCCCGGCTGCACCCCGGCCGCTGCGCCGGACTCGTCCTCGTCGACGGCAGTGTCGAGGAGGACCCCCGGCCCCTCCTGCCCCCGGAGCTCCACGGCGCCTGGGCGGGCCGGGCCGCGGACGCCGTCTCCGCCGCCGGACTGACCCACCTCCTCGGCCCCGCCGGCCGCAGGCTCGTCAACCGGACCGGCACCCTCGGCCGGCACCCCGCGCACCCCTGGCAGCACACCGTCCACCGCACCGGCCGGGTCCTGCGCGCCTGCGCCCTGGAGAACGCCGCCTATCTCCACCAGGCCGCCGACCTCGCCGCCCTGCGCCCCGGCCACCCGCTGCCCGGCGTCCCCGTCACCGTCCTGGCCGCGTACGACGGCAGCGAGCGGGCCCGGGAACTGCGCTGGCTGGAACGGCAGCGGACCCTGGCCACCACGCTCGGCGGACGGTTCACGGTGGCCGCGCCCTCCGGGCACATGGTGATGGCCGACGCGCCCGACGCGGTGGTACGGGCCGTCCTGGACGCCCCGGCGGCCTGATGCGCGCGCCCGTCCGGGGGCCGCCGCCCCGCCCCGGGCCACCACGGCGCGGACCCGCGCCCTCCGCGTCAACGACATGTCAGCGGTGGCCCAAAAGTGCGCCAAGCCCTTCGCCACCTGACGCCGCTGTGCCGCCCGTGCCGCCCGGGACACCGCCGGTCACACGCGTGATCGACGGTCCCCGCCGCGCCACCGCCCCTCGGGCCACGAGGGACGCCCCCCGGAGGTCACGGCCCGGCGGTTCTGATTCAGGCCAAGGGTGCGTAATGTGACGGTAACCCCCGCACGTGATACTGGTGTGCCCGCACGACGTGCGTCCACACGCGGCGGACAGGCCGATTGACCTGCAAGGAATGGTGAGCCATGGACAAGCAGCAGGAGTTTGTGCTCCGCACGCTGGAGGAGCGCGACATTCGCTTCGTACGGCTGTGGTTCACCGACGTCCTAGGCTTCCTGAAGTCGGTCGCGGTGGCCCCCGCCGAGCTTGAACAGGCGTTCGACGAGGGCATCGGCTTCGACGGCTCCGCCATCGAGGGCTTCGCCCGCGTCTACGAGTCCGACATGATCGCCAAGCCGGACCCGGGCACCTTCCAGATCCTGCCGTGGCGCGCCGAGGGCCCCGGCACCGCCCGGATGTTCTGCGACATCCTCATGCCGGACGGCTCACCCTCGTACGCCGACCCCCGCTACGTCCTCAAGCGCATCCTCGCCAAGACCTCCGACCTCGGGTTCACCTTCTACACCCACCCCGAGATCGAGTTCTTCCTGCTCAAGGACAAGCCCGTCGACGGCTCCCGCCCCATCCCCGGCGACTCCTCCGGCTACTTCGACCACACCCCGCAGAACGTCGGCATGGACTTCCGACGGCAGGCCATCACCATGCTGGAGTCGATGGGCATCTCGGTGGAGTTCAGCCACCACGAGGGCGCCCCCGGCCAGCAGGAGATCGACCTCCGCTACGCCGACGCGCTCTCCACCGCCGACAACATCATGACCTTCCGCCTCGTGATGAAGCAGGTCGCACTGGAACAGGGCGTCCAGGCGACGTTCATGCCCAAGCCGTTCTCCGAGTACCCCGGCTCCGGCATGCACACCCACCTCTCCCTCTTCGAGGGCGACCGCAACGCCTTCCACGAATCGGGCGCCGAGTACCAGCTCTCCAAGGTCGGCCGCTCCTTCATCGCCGGACTGCTCCGCCACGCCGGCGAGATCTCCGCCGTCACCAACCAGTGGGTCAACTCCTACAAGCGCATCTGGGGCGGCACCAACCGCACCGCCGGCGCCGGCGGCGAGGCCCCCTCCTACATCTGCTGGGGCCACAACAACCGCTCCGCGCTCATCCGCGTCCCCATGTACAAACCCGGCAAGATGGGCTCCACCCGCGTCGAGGTCCGCTCCATCGACTCCGGGGCCAACCCCTATCTGACGTACGCGGTGCTCCTCGCCGCCGGCCTCAAGGGCATCGAGGAGGGCTACGAACTCCCCGCCGGCGCCGACGACGACGTCTGGGCCCTCACCGACGCCGAACGCCGCGCGATGGGCATCGAACCCCTCCCGCAGAACCTCGGCGAGGCCATCGACCTGATGGAACGCAGCGAACTGGTCGCCGAGACCCTCGGCGAACACGTCTTCGATTTCTTCCTCCGCAACAAGAAGCAGGAGTGGGAGGAGTACCGCTCCGAGGTCACCGCCTTCGAGCTGCGCAAGATGCTGCCCGTGCTGTGACCCGCCCGGGTGCCGCACCCCCCGGGCGCGGCACCCGCCACGGACCGTCGGACCCACCGCCGCGTCACCGAGAGGCCGCACCATGGCACTTCCCGCTCCCCAGGGACGCCGCAGCAGCACCTTCACCCGCCTGCTCCGGCACGGCTTCACCGACCCGTCGGCCGCCGGACGGCTCCTCGAAGCCCCCGTCCTCGCCCCCGTACGCGACGACTCCGTCCTCCTCGACGCACTCGGCGCCACCGCCGACCCCGACCTGGCGCTCCACGGCCTCTCCCGCCTCGTCGAGGCCCAGGACCCCGCCGCACGGCAGCTGCTGCTCGGCACCCTCACCACCTCCAAGCCCCTGCGCGACCGGCTGTTCGGCGTCCTCGGCGCCTCCGAGGCACTCGGCGACCACCTCGCGCGCCACCCCGGCGACTGGCGTTCCCTCGCCACCTACGAGGCCGCCGACCTGCACCCCGCCACCCCCGAGTTCGAGGGCGCGCTCGCCGAGGGCGTCTGGGGCGACCAGGGCGCCGGACTGCCCCGCCCCGACGCGCTGCGCATCGCCTACCGCCGCGCCCTCCTCGGCATCGCGGCCCGCGACGTGTGCGGCACCACCGGCCTGTCCGAGGTCGCCGCCGAACTCGCCGACCTCGCCACCGCCACCGTCCGCGCGGCCCTCCAGATCGCGTACGAGGAGGCGCCCGGCGACGCGGCAGTCTGCCGGCTCGCCGTCATCGGCATGGGCAAGTGCGGCGGCCGGGAACTGAACTACGTCTCCGACGTCGACGTCGTCCTCGTGGCCGAGGCGAGGGAGGGGACCGAGGAGGACAAGGCACTCCAGGCCGCCACCCGCCTCGCCTCCCGGATGATGCGGGTCTGCTCCGACACCACCACCGAGGGCACCATCTGGCCCGTCGACGCCAACCTCCGCCCCGAGGGCCGCAACGGCCCCCTCGTCCGCACCCTCAGCAGCCACCTCGCCTACTACCAGCGCTGGGCCAAGACCTGGGAGTTCCAGGCCCTCCTCAAGGCCCGCCCCATGGCCGGCGACCCCGACCTCGGGCACGCCTACACCGAGGCACTGGCACCCATGGTGTGGCAGGTCGCCGAGCGCGAGAACTTCGTCACCGACGTCCGCGCGATGCGCCGCCGCGTCGTCGAGAACATCCCCGCCGCCCAGGTCGACCGCGAGCTGAAACTGGGCCCCGGCGGACTGCGTGACGTCGAATTCGCCGTCCAGCTCCTCCAGTTGGTCCACGGGCGCGCGGACGCCACCCTCCGCAGCCCCACCACCCTCGACGCCCTCGCCGCGCTCGCCGCCGGCGGCTACGTCGGCCGCCAGGACGCCGCCGCCCTCGACACCGCCTACCGCTTCCTGCGCACCCTCGAACACCGCATCCAGCTCCACCGGATGCGGCGCACCCATCTGATGCCGGAGAACGAGAGCGATCTGCGGCGCCTGGCCCGCTCGATGGGACTGCGCACCGAACCCGTCGACGCCTTGCGCAAGAAATGGAAATGGCATGCACGCGAGGTGCGCCGGCTCCACGAGAAACTCTTCTACCGGCCGCTGCTGGACGCCGTCGCCCACCTGGAACCGGGCGAGACCCGCCTCTCCGCCAAGGCCGCCGGCCAGCGCCTGGAGGCCCTCGGCTACGCCGACCCCGTCGCCGCCCTGCGCCACCTGGAGGCCCTGGCCTCCGGCGTCTCCCGCAAGGCCGCCATCCAGCGGACCCTGCTGCCCGTCCTGCTCGGCTGGTTCGCCGACTCCGCCGACCCGGACGCGGGACTCCTCAACTTCCGCAAGGTTTCCGACGCCCTCGGCAAGACCCCCTGGTACCTACGGCTGCTGAGGGACGAGGGCGCCGCCGCCGAGAACCTCGCCCGGGTACTGTCCGCCGGCCGCCTCGCCCCCGACCTGCTGCTGCGCGCCCCCGAGGCGGTCGCCCTGCTCGGCGCCC
>NZ_JCANQV010000336.1:0-5791 GCF_059553635.1 Candidatus Streptomyces philanthi | reverse complement strand
TGTCCCGGGTGACCCTGCACGACGGCGCGACGCCTGCCTCGACGCGGTCGGCGTGCTCGCCGCCGCCCGACCCGACCGGCTGGTCGTCCTCGGCCCGGCGGAACAGGCCGGCCGCGGCCCGCACCCGCAGGGCGCCAGGGGTTCCTTCCGCGGCTTCGGCGTCGACGTCGAGGTGCGGCTGGGCGAGGCGGAGACCACGCCCGAGCGCCCGCTGCCGCCGTCCCTGTCCGTCGGCGCCTGGCTGCTGTCGCGGACCGCGCCGTCCGGCGCCACCGTCGAGGGCCTCGGCGTCGGCGAACCGCTCACCCGCGACCGCTGCCTGCCGGTCGGCCGGGAGATCGCCGCCTCCGCGCCCCGGGTGGCGCTGCTGGTGATGGGCGACGGCAGCGCCTGCCGCTCGCTGAAGGCCCCCGGCTACCTCGACCCGCGCGCCGAGTCCTTCGACGCCGAGGCGGCGCGCGCCCTGGGCGCCGCCGACACCGCCGCGCTCACCGCTCTCGACGAGGAGCTGGCCTTCGCGCTCAAGGCGTCGGGCCGGGCCTGCTGGCAGGTCCTGGCCGGCGCCGCCCAGGGCGCGCAGCTGGGCGGCAAGCTGCTCTACGACGCCGCGCCCTACGGGGTGGGGTACTTCGTGGCGACCTGGTCGTAGGCGCCTCGCGCGCGGGAGCGGCGGGCACGACGGCCGCCGCTCCCTCCCCGGGGCCGGTGGTGCCGGGTCACGGAGGGCCCGGCTCGTCCTTCCGTTCCGTCCCCGGGGCCGTCCCCGGGGGCTCGGTGGTACCGGTCTCCCGGGGGTGTCCGGTGCTCTCCGAGAGGCGGCCCAGGGCGTCCTTGGCCTTGCCCGTGCCGGTGCGGATCTGGTCGCTGTACTTGCCCTTGGTCTTCTCGTCGACGGCCTTCGCCGCCTTCTCCAGACCGGACTCGATCTTGTCACCGTGCTGGTGGGCGAAATCGCCGGCCTTGGTCTTGAGGAGATCGGCCTTGGCCTTGAGCGTGTCCATCAGTCCCATGGGCCACCTTCCTTCGTCGCCGCGTCAGGTGCGGGCGCCGTCACCGGCCTCGCTGTCGGCGGCCTTGTCCGAGGACTGCTGCCGGGGGATTCCGGCACCGTCCGCCGCCTCCGCGCCGTCCGCGGCCTGTGCCGGGGCGGCGGGGGCCGGGGTGTCCGCCTCCGGGGCCGCGGCCGCCGGCGCGGCCTTCCCGGTGGCGGGGGCCGGAACGGCGGCCTCGGCGGCCGGTGCGTCACCACCGGTCGCGGGGGCCTCCTCCGTCACCGCTGTGGCCTCCGTCTCCTCGGACGGGGCCGCCGACCGGCGACCGAACCGCGAAAACCATGAAAAAGCGCCCATTTCTGCTCCCTAGCCTACTGATGCGGCCGAGATCCCGCGCCGCCCGGACGTGCCCTTGCGCCGTCCGCCGGTGCCGGTCGCGCACCGGCACACGGGATCTCGCAACAGGCAACGACCCCCGCGGGCGGCCCGTCACGTCGCTCGTTCGGGAGACGGCCGCGATGTTTGGGAGACTGACCGGGTGAACACCGCAGTCCCCGCCCCCAAGGTCATCGCCGTCGTCGGCCCCACGGCGGCCGGAAAGTCCGACCTGGGCGTCGCGCTCGCCCGGCATCTGGGCGGCGAGGTCGTCAACGCCGACTCCATGCAGCTCTACCGCGGCATGGACATCGGCACCGCCAAGCTCACCCCCGAGGAGCGCGGCGGCGTCCCCCACCACCTCCTCGACATCTGGGACGTCACCCGCGCCGCCAATGTCGCCGAGTACCAGCGGCTGGCCCGCGCCGAGATCGACCGGCTGCTCGCCGAGGGCCGCACCCCCGTCCTCGTCGGCGGCTCCGGCCTGTACGTACGCGGCGCCCTCGACGCCCTGGAGTTCCCCGGCACCGACCCCGTGGTCCGCGCCCGCCTGGAGGCCGAACTCGCCGAGCACGGCAGCGGCGCGCTGCACGCCCGGCTCGCCACCGCCGACCCGGACGCCGCCCGTGCCATCCTCCCGGGCAACGGCCGCCGCATCGTGCGCGCCCTGGAGGTCATCGAGATCACCGGCCGCCCCTTCACCGCCAACCTCCCGCGTCACGAGTCCGTCTACGACAGCCTGCAGATCGGCGTCGACGTGGCACGCCCCGAACTCGACGCCCGCATCGCCCGCCGTGTCGACCGGATGTGGGAGGACGGGCTCGTCGACGAGGTCCGGGAGCTGGCCGGACAGGGCCTGCGCGAGGGCCGTACGGCCTCCCGGGCGCTCGGCTACCAGCAGGTGCTCGCCCACCTGGCGGGCGAGTGCACCGAGGAGGAGGCGCGCGCCGAGACCGTACGCGCCACCAAGCGCTTCGCGCGCCGCCAGGACTCGTGGTTCCGCCGCGATCCGCGGGTGCGCTGGCTCAGCGGCGCCGCCGCCGACCGGGCGGAACTCCCCGCCCGTGCCCTCGCCCTGCTCGAACGACCGGTCACAGCCTGATCACGTCCTGGCATCGGGACGCTCCGGCCGTCATCCGGGCTGCTGGGAGCGTGTCATCATCGACCATCGATCGAGCGTGCAGTCTGAGTGGGGAGGGCGCGTGGCAATGGAGGCCGGCCCTCGCGACACGGCGCAGCAACCGGACCGGGAGCGGGCCGAGGAGGCACCGCGGGACGCGGAAGCCGCCCGCGCGCACCCCGGCCACCCGGAGGCCGGGCAGGAGAACCAGCCCGCCCTGGACGCCCCCGAGCCCGCCGCCCTGGACGACTCCGACCGCCCCGACGCGGACCGGCCCGCCACCGGGGGCGGCGAGTCCTTCCGGGAACTGCGCCCGCCCCGGAGGCTGCGCCTGTGGCAGCTCGCCCCCGTGGTGGGGCTCGGCACCCTCGGCTCACTGATGTTCGCCTTCCCCCTCGCCTTCGAGTTCGGCGGCGACGGCGGCGCCGTCATCGCCATGCTCGGCCTGCTGCTGTGCTGCTGCGCCGCGGGCTGGGGCATGATGGCCGCCCGCCGGGCCGGCCTCACCTGGCCCGGCCTGCCCGGCCGCGGCTCCGGCCGGCGCGCCGACTGGCGAGTGGTGATGATCTACGTCGCGGTCGTCGCGGTGATGGTCGCCCTCGCCATCTGGCGCGTGGACCGGCTGCGCTGAGGGGGGCGGGGCCGCGCTCTCCGGGCGGACGGCGGGTCCCGGCGCCGCCCCCGTAGGATTCAGGCGTGAGCACCCCAGCGCGTATCGCCTACCTCAAGGGCCACGGCACCGAGAACGACTTCGTGATCCTTCCCGACCCCGACGGGCGGCTCGATCTGCCCGCGACCGCCGTCGCCGCGCTCTGCGACCGCCGGGCCGGACTCGGCGGCGACGGACTGCTGCACGTGGTCCGTTCCGCCGCGCACCCCGAGGCGCGGGCCATGGCCGACGAGGCCGAATGGTTCATGGACTACCGCAACGGCGACGGCTCCGTCGCCGAGATGTGCGGCAACGGCGTCCGCGTCTTCGCGCGCTATCTGCTGCACGCCGGGCTGGTCGAGGCCGGTGACGTGAACATCGCCACCCGCGCCGGGGTGCGGCGGGTCCACCTCGCCAAGAGCGGTGACGTCACCGTCGGGATGGGCCGCGCCCGGCTCCCCGAGGAGAGCGCCGAGGTGACCGTCGGCGACCGCACCTGGCCCACGACCCACGTCAACATGGGCAATCCGCACGCCGTCGCCTTCGTCGAGGACCTGGACCACGCGGGCACGCTGTACGAGGAGCCCGCCTACCGCCCGGCCGCCGTCCACCCCGACGGCGTCAACATCGAGTTCGTCGCCGACCGCGGCCCCCGCCACGTCGCGATGCGGGTGCACGAGCGCGGCGCGGGGGAGACCCGCTCCTGCGGCACCGGCGCCTGCGCGGTCGCTGTCGCCGCCGCCCGCCGGGACGGCGCCGACCCCGCGGTGACCGGTACGCCCGTCACCTACACCGTCGACGTGCCCGGCGGCAGGCTGGTGATCACCGAACTGCCCGACGGCACCGTCGAGATGACCGGGCCCGCCGTGATCGTGGCCGAGGGCGTCCTCGACCCCGTCTGGGCCGCCGCGGCGTTCGGCTGACCGGGCCCCGCCGGGCCGGGGAAGGACACGGCCACCACCGGGCAATTCGCTCGAACGGGTGATCCCTTTCCCTCCGGGCGAGAGACGGACAACGGTGCGTGAGGGGCTCGGTAGCATCGAAGGGCTGTTGCGGACACCGCGCCCGCCCCGCGGCCGCGGGCGGACGACGCGACGCCCGCCACAGGCCCAAGCCCCGGCCCGGACGCCCGAACGCCACGTCCACCGCCGGTCGACGCTGCCGGAGGTGTCCATGAGCGCAGAGGCCACTGACCCCGAGGGAGCCGCCCGCGCGGCCCGCAGAAGGGCCCGCCCCCGGTGGGAGCTGCGGGGACTGCGCCGCATCGGACGTGCCGCGCTGCTCGGCCCCCCGTTCCGCGACGGGCTCCCCGACGCCCTGGAGCACGTCGCCAAGGTGCACCGTGCCCACCACCCGGACGCCGAACTGTCCATCCTCAGCCGGGCCTACGCCCTCGCCGAGTCCTCGCACCGCGGCCAGCTCCGCAAGAGCGGCGAGCCCTACATCACCCACCCGCTCGCCGTCACCCTCATTCTCGCCGAACTGGGCGCCGAGACCACGACGTTGACGGCCTCCCTGCTCCACGACACCGTCGAGGACACGGAGGTGACGCTCGATCAGGTCCGTGCCGGTTTCGGCGACGAGGTCTGCTACCTCGTCGACGGGGTGACCAAACTGGAGAAGGTCGACTACGGCGCCGCCGCCGAACCGGAGACCTTCCGCAAGATGCTGGTCGCCACCGGCAACGACGTCCGCGTCATGTCCATCAAACTCGCCGACCGGCTGCACAACATGCGCACCCTCGGGGTGATGCGCCCCGAAAAACAGGTCCGCATCGCCCGGGTGACCCGCGATGTGCTGATCCCGCTCGCCGAACGCCTCGGTGTGCAGGCGCTCAAGACCGAGCTGGAGGACCTGGTCTTCGCGGTGCTGCACCCCGAGGAGTACGCCGCCACCCGCCGCCTGGTCGAGGAGTCCGCCGGGCGGCCCGACCCGCTCGCCGCCCTCGCCGCCCGCATCCGCGTCACGCTCGCCGACGCCGGCATCGACGCCGACGTCCTCGTCCGCCCCCGCCACCTCGTCTCCGTGCACCGGGTACGGATCGGGCGCGAGCCGACCGGCGCGGACCTGGGGCGGCTGCTGGTCCTGGTCGCCGAGGACGCCGACTGCTACGCCGTCCTGGGGGAGCTGCACACCTGCTTCACCCCCGTCGTCTCCGAGTTCAAGGACTTCATCGCCGCCCCCAAGTTCAACCTGTACCAGTCCCTGCACACGGCGGTGACCACCGGGACCGGGGAGATCGCCGAGACGCTGATCCGCACCCACCAGATGCACAAGGTCGCCGAGGCCGGGGTGATCGCGCTCGGCAATCCGTACGCCCCCACCGACGGCGCCGACGCGCCCGAGGGCGAACGCGCCGACCCCACCCGCCCCGGCTGGCTCTCCCGGCTGCTGGAGTGGCAGCGCACCGCACCCGACCCGGACACCTTCTGGACCTCCCTGCGCGACGACCTCGCCCAGGACCGGGAGATCACCGTCCTGTGCGCCGGCGACGAACCCGCCGCCACCGTCGGCCTCCCCGCCGGGGCGAGCTGTGTGGACGCCGCCTACGCACGGCACGGCGAGGCGGCGCACCGCTGCATCGGCGCCCGCGTCAACGGCCGCCTGGCGACCCTCGCCACGGTCCTGCGCGACGGCGACAGCCTCCATCTGCTG